>JBOHMF010000438.1:0-3851 GCA_050730055.1 Allostellaceae bacterium | reverse complement strand
CAACAGATCCATCACCCCGTTCACCACTCCTGAGCCTGTCGAAGGGGCGCATGGCGACCCGCCGTTTGCCGCCGCCGCGTTTGGCCGGCGGGATCAGCGCTGCGACAACGGCCCATTCCTCCTCGGTCAGAGCCTGCCCCGGCGAAGGCCGGGGTCGCTCGGGTAGCGCAGGTGATCGCGGTTGTATTTCGCCCGGTTTTCCGCCGTCCCCATCGGCAGCCCCTCCTTGCCGGCCACCGCACTCCATCACAACAGCCTTATCCGCCTCAACAAGCCTCCGGACGGACACCGAGCATTCCGAGCGGCGGAGAAATGGGTCCCGGCCTTTGCCGGGACGACAATGGGGGAATTTGCCAATTTTCCGTCTCGATCTCGGATTTCTGCCCAGCCTCAACAGCATCTTCCGCACGGCATCCTGACGGCGGGCGTTGCGGGTGATAGTCTGAGGCGGTTCGCGACCCGCCCCCGGGCGGCGGGTCTTGCGGCAGGAAGACAGGAGGAGAGGTCATGGCGATGGAGCAACCCGCCGCCCGCACACCGGAGCGCGAAGCCTTCTATCAGAAGATCGGCGCCCAGAGTCTGGCGCCGTTATGGGAGAGGCTGCACGGCATTGTGACACCGGAGCCGGTGACGCCGTGCCGCCCGGCGCTGTGGCGCTATGCCGAGATCCGCCCGCATCTGATGGAGGCGGGCGGGCTGATCAGCGCGCAGGAGGCGACGCGCCGTGTCCTCATTCTCGAAAACCCCGGTCTCAAGGGCCAGACCTCGATCACCCACTCGCTGTTTGCCGGGTTGCAGTTGATCCTGCCGGGCGAGATCGCGCCGGCGCATCGCCACACCCAATCGGCCTTGCGCTTTATCATCGAGGGCCACGGCGCCTATACCGCGGTCGATGGCGAGCGCACCACGATGCAGCCCGGCGATTTTGTCATCACCCCGTCCTGGACCTGGCACGATCACGGCAACGACAGCACCGAGCCGATGGTCTGGCTCGACGGTCTCGACATCCCGATCGTGCGGCTTTTGGACGCCAGCTTTGCCGAACCCGGCGTCGAAGACGCACAGAGCGTGACCCGGCCCGAGGGCGACAGCGCCGCGCGCTTTTCGCACAATCTTTTGCCGATCGACTGGCATCCCCAGGTCAAAACCTCGCCGGTGTTCAACTATCCCTATCAGCGCTCGCGCGAGGCATTGGCAGTGCTGGCCAAGAATGGCGATCCCGACCCCTGCCACGGCTGCAAGATGCGCTATGTCAACCCGGCCACCGGCGAGTGGGCGATGCCGACGATCGGCACCGCGATCCAGTTGCTGCCAAAGGGTTTTGCCAGCCGTCCCTACCGCGCCACCGACGGCACCGTCTTTGTCGTCGTCGAGGGTGAGGGCGAGAGCCGGGTCGGCGGCGAAGTCTTCCGCTGGCAGCCGCGCGACATCTTTGTCGTGCCGAGTTGGGTCCCGGTCAGCCATCAGGCCGAGGCGGAAGCGGTGCTGTTCAGCTATTCCGACCGGCCGGTGCAGGAAAAACTCGGCCTGTGGCGCGAGCAGCGCGGCAACGCCTGAGCGAGCAGCCCTACGGGATCGCGGGCGGGCCGGCGAGGTGCTCGGGGCCGAGCAGTCGCGCCGCCAGTCCCGGCAGCGCCAGAAGGGTCAGTGGCGTCGAGCTGAAGAGTCCGCCGAGGATCACGATCGCCATCGGACCCTCGATCTCCTGACCCGGCAAACCGGCGCCGACCGCCAGCGGCA
This sequence comes from Allostellaceae bacterium, assembly GCA_050730055.1. Classification (GTDB taxonomy): domain Bacteria; phylum Pseudomonadota; class Alphaproteobacteria; order ATCC43930; family CGMCC-115725; genus AP-15. Next base: position 2,111 of record JBOHMF010000438.1, on the reverse strand, counting down.
GCAGTCCGAGCGCCGCCACGCCCGCGGTCAGCAGAACCGGCACGACGCGCTCGACGGCCCCGTGCTCGGCCGTCTCGATAGACCAGGGAAACCCTTCGCGGGTCACCAGATGGCGGTAATGCGCGAAGAGCATCAGCCCGTTGCGCAGGGTGATCCCGAACACGGCGATAAGCCCGACCTCGGCGCCGAGCGACAGCGGCAACCGCACGAGCCACAGCGCAGCGATTCCTCCCAGCAGCGCAAAGGGCAGGTTGAGCGCCAGCAGCAGTGCCGGCCGCAGCCGTCCGAGCGCCACTGTCAAGAGAGCAATCACCGCCGCCGCAGCGGCCAGCCCGGCAAAGAGCAGGGTGCGCCGCGCCGCGCGTGAGGCCGTCGCCGTGCCGCCATAGGCGAGATAGGTTCCGGGCGACAATGTCACCCCGGCAAGCGCCGTCTGTGCCCGATGCAAAAAGGCGCCGGCGCCGCCGCGCACGCTCTCCACCATCACGTTCTGAACCCGTCGCGCCCCCTCGTGCAGGATCGTGCTGCGTCCGTCATGGACTGTGATGGTGGCGAGCGCGCCGAGCGGCACGATGCGGCCATGATCACCGACGAGCGGCAGAGCGCCGATCGCCGCCGGGTCGGGATGCCGCAGCGCCGGCAGCAGGACGGTGATCGGCCAGGATATGCCGGCGCGGTAGACCCGGCCGACGGTGCGCCCGACCGATGCCGCCTGGATCGCGTCGAGCACGGTCTGCGGCTGAAAGCCGTAGCGTCGCAGGGCATCGCGGCGCAGCCGCAGCGCGATCGACGGGGTCGCCGGCGGCGCCGCGATCGCGACCGGTCCGGCCCCGGGCACACGCCGCAGCACCGCGGCGACCCGTTGCGCGTCGGCATCGAGCGCTGGCAGATCGGTTCCGAAGATGTGGACGACGACCGGCGCGCTTGTCGCCGAGATCACCTCATGGATGCGCTCGCTCATAAAGGTGTGGGCCCAGAACCGGACCCCGGGAACGCCGCCGATCGCGGCGAGGATCGCCCGCTCGGCGGCGGCGCCGTGGCGGGCGCCTTGCTCCGACAGGGTGATGTCGATCTCCGCCCGGTTGGTCGGCCCGTGCTCGGGGTTGAGGGCGGCGGTGCCCATATGGATGATGACGTGGGCGACCTGCGGCATCCTTTGCAGGATCGCCGCGGTGCGCCGGCCGAGGCGCTGCATTGTGGCGAGCGAGGTGCCGGGCGGCGCCATGAAATGCCCGATCACGTCGTTCTCGTGAAAGCGCGGCAGAAACCGGGCCGGCAGAAAGGCGAGGCTGGCAAGGGCGGCGAGCGCGAGCGCGGCAAACAGCGCGAGGCCCGCGCGCCCGTGGCGGCGCGTCGCGGCAAGCGCCCGGCGATGGAGCCGCCGCGCCATCCTGACAAAGAGCGGGTCCGCGGCGGCGATGCCGCCCCGGCCGAGCAGCACGGCGGCGAGCGCCGGGGTCACGGTCACGGCGAGCGCCAGCGAGGCCAGGACCGCGATGATGACGGCGAGCGCGAGCGGCGCAAACAGCCGCCCGGCGAGACCGCCGAGCGCAAGCATCGGCAGAAAGATTATGACGATCGCCAGGGTCGCGAAAATGATCGGGATGCGCACTTCGAGCGCGGCGTCGAGAATGACCCGCAGCCGCGGCAGGGGCTGCGGTCTCTCCTGGTTCTCGTGCAACCGGCGGCGGATGTTCTCGATGTCGATGATCGCGTCATCGACAATGATCCCGAGCGCGATCACCAGCCCGCCAAGCACAAGGGTGTTGATGCTGAACCCCGACGCATCGAGGACGAGGATCGCGAGAAACAGCGCGAGCGGAAGTGTCGCGAACGCGATCAGCGCCACCCGCCAGTTGCGCAGCGCGGCAAAGATGACAATGAGGATCAACCCGGCCCCGATCAGCAGCGAATTGCGCAGATCGTGAAGCGCCTTCTCGATAAAGCCCGAAGGCTCCAGCGCGTGGCTCGCCAGATCGAGTTCGGCGCCCTGACGGGCGAGAGCGGGGCGGAGCCGGTCGAGCGTCTGCCGCACTCCGCGGGCGACGGCGAGCGCGTTCGCCCCATAAAGCGCCGAGACGATCAGTTGCAGCCCCGGCTTCTGTCCGACG
>JBOHMF010000437.1:0-3866 GCA_050730055.1 Allostellaceae bacterium | reverse complement strand
CAACCATGTCGTCGCCAATGCCGAAGCCAAAACCATCACGGTGATCTTCCAGGACGGCAGTCGGCACCACGCCCAGATCGTCGGCCGCGATCCGCGCACCGATCTCGCCCTCGTCAAGATCGACGCCCACAACAAAGACCTGCCCTATGTCACCTGGGGCGACAGCAACGACATGCATGTCGGGGACTGGGTCGTGGCGGTCGGCAACCCGTTTGGTCTCGGTGGCACGGTGACCGCCGGGATCGTCTCGGCCCTTGGCCGCAACATCGGCGAAGGTCCCTATGATCGCTTCATCCAGATCGACGCGCCGATCAACCGTGGCAATTCGGGCGGTCCGAGCTTCAATCTGAAGGGACAGGTGGTCGGCATCAACACCGCGATCTATTCGCCCTCGGGCGGCTCGGTCGGCATCGGTTTTGACATCCCCTCGGATCTCGCCAAATATGTGATCGGCCAATTGAAGGCGCACGGCCACGTCACCTGGGGCTGGCTTGGCGTCGCGGTCCAGAACGTCACCCCGACGATCGCCAAGAGCCTTGGGCTCACTCACCCCTACGGCGCCCTTGTTGCCGCGGTCACCCCGGACAGCCCCGCCGCCAAGGCTGGGATCAAGTCCGGCGATGTGATCGTCGCGGCCAAGGGGAAGGACATCCGCACCGTTTCGGATCTGCCGCCGATCGTGGCCGAAGCAAAAGTCGGCGGCATCCTGCCGCTGGAGATCGTGCGCAATGGCAAGAAGATGGCGCTCAATGCGACGGTCGGGGCGATGCCCGCAAAGCTGGAAGCCGAGGCCGAGCCGACCCCCTCGCAGAGCGCTCCGACACACGCTCCGGCGCGTGCGCTCGGCCTCCAGCTTGCGCCGCTGACCAGCGTGCTGCGCAGCCAGTTGCGGGTGCCAAAGGATGTGACCGGCGTTGTCGTCACCCGGATCGCCTCGGACAGCCCCGCGCTCTCTCTCGGCATCCGTCCAGGCGATGTGATCGTCTCGATCGACCAGAAGCCTGCGACCTCGCCGCAGGAGGCGGCCGCAGCGTTGAAGCAAGCGGCGGTGCGCGGCAGTGTGCTGCTGCTGCTCGATCGGCACGGCGCCAACGAGTTTGTCGGTCTGTCGGTGCAGGGCAACGGGGTCGCCGGCGACAACCGCGGCGGGTGAGGGATCAGCGCCGCAGGAACAGAGGGATCAGCGCCGCCCGGGGACCTCGACCAGGAGCCGCACATCGCCGCCGGGCAGAAAGACGATGCCGGCTTCTTCGAGAGCGCGGCGCAGCGCCTCGCCGGCGGCCGGATCGAGCGGCCGGCGTTCCCTCTCAAAGTCGTCGATCTCGCTCTCGCTGAGGCCGGCAGCCGCAGCCAGCCGAGCCAGCGGCAGGTTGCGCAGAGTGCGGGCTGATCGGCATTGCGCTGCGGTGATCATCCTCAAAATCCTCTCTGCGGCGGCCTCGGGCCTGTCCCAGAACACCTATTTGAACAAATGGTTGCATACGCTTTCCCGGTGATCGCGCGGCGGCGTGCTCGCCCCTCGGCGATGCCATCCCGGCATTACAGTCGCAATCTTGAAGATTGAATCCGCGTGCCCTCCTGATTTGGAGGGTATGGATGGCGGCGGCATCACTGCGCGATCGTCCCGGGCGCGGGCGGTCCGCTCGCCGCCGCGCATCTCCGAATGACCCGACAAGGGGCAGGGCGCGCAATGCGCGCGCCCGATCCCGGTGACGGGTGGCGACCGCGCTCGCGACGGCCGGCAAAAATCGCCGGTTTGCTCTCCCAGATCATCCCTGGGGGAGCGGCCTATCGCCAAGTCCTTGAAAGATTGGCGCGCCCGAGAGGAGTCGAACCCCTAACCCCCAGATCCGTAGTCTGGTGCTCTATCCAGTTGAGCTACGGGCGCAGCGGCGGCTCGGCCGCGTCGCCAAGCCACCCCAGAAGCGCCTCGGCGACGACGGGAACCTAGCCGCTGAGACCGGCCGGCGCAAGGCCGGCCTCGCGTCATCCCGGCACTCCCTGCCCCCCGCCCCGCATCGCCCGCCAGATCCGCTCCGGCGTGGCGGGTCCGGCAAGTTCGGTCACGCCAAATGGCGACAGCGCATCGAGGATCGCGCCGGCAACGGCCGGAAAGGCGCCGACCGCGCCGGCCTCGCCGCAGCCCTTGACGCCGAGCGGGTTGGTCGTGCACCGCGTCGGGTTGAAGGCGAGGGCAAAACCCGGCAGATCGCCGGCGCGCGGCAAGGCATAGTCCATAAACGAACCGGCCAGCGGCTGGCCGGCAGCGGGGTCGTAGAGCGCGCGTTCAAACAGCGCCTGTCCGATCCCCTGCGCCATCGCGCCGTGCGCCTGCCCCGCGGCGATCATCGGGTTGACGAGAACGCCGTAATCATCGACCGCGGTGTAGCGCAGGAGCGCGACCGCCCCGGTGTCGCGGTCGATCTCGACCTCGGCGATGTGCGCGCCGTTCGGGAAGGTCATCCATTCCCGCGTCCAGGCGTGATAGGTGTCGAGCGGCGTGCCGGCTTTTCGCGCCAGCGCCGCCGCGGCGAGGAGCGCGAGGCTGCGGTCGGTGCCGGTCACGACAAAGCGGCCGTCGGCAAAGCCGATGTCGGCCTCGGCGGCTTCGAGCGCCTCGGCGGCGAGGCGCCGGCCCTTTGCAACGATCTCCTCGGCGGCGCGCCAGATCGCGGTGCCGCCCATATAGGTCGCGCGCGAACTGCCGTGCCCGCCGCCGAGCGGGAGCAGATCGGTGTCGCCATGGACAAGGCGGATCAACTCGTCCGGGATGCCAAGACGGTCGGCGAGGATCTGCGGAAAGGTCGTCTCGTGGCCCTGGCCGATCGTCTGCGTGCCGGTGACAAGCGACACGGTCCCATCCGGCTCAAAGCGGATCTCGACATTCTCCTGCGGCGCCCCGCCGGTCGCCTTGATGTGACAGGCAAGACCGAGACCGCGCAGCTTGCCCTGCGCCTCGCTCTGTCGCCGGCGCGCGGCAAAGCCGGCGATATCGGCGGCGTTGAGCGCGCGCTCCAGGGTCTCGGGAAAGGCGCCGCTGTCGATCCGGTTGCCGAGGGCGTTCGCCATCGGCATGGCCGCGGCGGGGACCATGTTGCGGCGGCGCAGTTCGGCGCGGTCAAATCCGCATTGCCGCGCCGCCCGGTCGATCAGCCGCTCGATGATGTTGACACTCTCGGCAAAGCCGGGGCCGCGGGTGACACCGATCGGCGCGGTATTGGTCAGCACCACGGCGATCCGCAGTGCGATCGCCGGGATGCGGTACACCGTGCCAGGCAGATGCGCGTACTGAAAGGTCTGCACTCCGCCGGCGCTGACGAGATAGGCTCCGGCATTGGCGAGACTGTCGATGCGCAAGGCAAGAAAGCGGCCCTCGGCATCGAGCGCCAGTTCGGCATGGGCCTGATGGTCGCGCGCCTGATGATCGGCGAGAAACACTTCGCTGCGCGTGGCGATCCACTTGACTGGGCGGCCGACGCACCGGGCCGCCCACAGCATCAAGACGTGCTCGGGATAGATGAAGTTCTTGGCGCCAAAGCCGCCGCCGACATCGGGCGCGATCAGGCGCACCTCTTCGGGCGCAACGCCGAGCGCGCGGGCGGCGTGGGCGCGGGTGCCGTAGAGGCTCTGCCCCGAGAGGTGAAGCGTATAGCGGCCGCGCTCGGCATCGTACTCCCCGACAGCGCCGCGCGGCTCGATCGGGTTGGTGACAACGCGGTGGTTGTCGAGCGTGAGGCGCACGATATGAGCGGCCGCGGCAAAGGCGGCATCGACCGCGCCGTCGTCGCCGGTGCGCCAGTCGAGGCACCGATTGCCCGGCGCCTCCGCCGCGACCGCCGGCGCCCCCGGCGCGCGCGCCACAGCGG
>JBOHMF010000436.1:0-3869 GCA_050730055.1 Allostellaceae bacterium | reverse complement strand
TGTCTGCTTCTGGCAATTACGGCAGTGGCAGACGCCGACAAAAACCGGCTCGGCCTCGGCCTGATAGCGCACCTGCCCGCACAGGCAGCCGCCGCTGAGTTTCATGGTTTTCTCCCTGCTCTCCTCAAGTTCCGTGCCTTGGCGGCCCTCACCCACCAGCCCTGCGGGCTGGTCCCCCCTCTCCCGCAATGCGGGAGAGGGTGCCGAGCGCAGCGCGGCGGGTGAGGGTGGTTCAGGTCATCAGTTGGGCGTCCATGCCAGGGCGCGGATCTCGGTGAATTCGCGCGGCAGCTTGGACCATTTGTCGCCGCCGTCCGAGCTGGCAAAAAGCTCGCCGTAATGGCTGCACGCAAAGATCAGACCGGGATCGGCGGGATGGGTGGCAAAGGCCCAGATCGGCGAATTTGGCACAACCGGCAGGTTTGGCGCCTCCCAGCTCCGCCCGCCGTCGCGCGAGCGCTGGATCGCGCCGGTGCTGCCGGCGGCGCCGTCGCCGGTGGCGACAAACACCGTGTTCGCATCGTCGGCTTTCAGCGCCAGACTGCGGCAATAGGGCAGGTGAAACGCCTTGCCGACGCCGCGGCCCTGCCAGGTCTCGCCCGTGTCGGTGCTGGCGAAGATCTCGCGCGGGGTGCTGGTCAGCACGGTTTTGCTGCCATTGTTGACGCAGGCGATGTCGTGGATGTCGGGATCGTCGAGACCGCCCGCGATCCGCGTCCAGCTGTCGCCGCCGTCGCGGCTGCGGCGCACGCCATCGACCTCGATCCCGGCCCAGACGATGCGCGAGTCGGCGGGATCGACGGCGAGCGCCGTCACCCGCGGCACGCGCACGTTGGGGCATTCCTCGGCGATCTCGGCCTTGAGCTTCTGCCAGGAGCGGCCGCCGTCCCGGGAGCGGAACAGCGCGGCCGGACGGGTCCCGGCAAAGATCGTGTCGGGATCGCTCGGGTCAAAGGCGATCTTCCACACCTGCATCGCGTCCATCGGTGAGGAGAGCCGCTCAAAATTGCGCCCGCCGTCGGTGCTCCGATAGATCCCGTCATCGGCGCCGGCGAGGACGGTGCGCGGCTCCTTCGGATGGACGGTCAAGCCAAAGATCCGGCTCTCGCTCCACAGCCCGGTCTGGACGCGGCGCCACGTGTCGCCGCCGTCGGGGCTGGTCCAGGCGCCGCTGCCGATCGTGCCGACGCAGAGCGTCGTGTTCCCGGTCATCGCCTTACCCCCTCGTTCCTTCCCAGCCGGTGTGCGAGATGTCGATGACGACACCGTCGGGACCGGACCATTTCATCTCGAAGTTGCGCGTGCCGCCCATCGCGATATCGGGTTCGTGCTTGCTGGTGAGCTGCTCCGCCTGGGCGCCTTCAAGCTTTTCGATCGCCTGGTCGAGATCCTCGACCTCAAAGCCGAGGTGGTGGATGCCGTCAAAATTGGCGCCGTGCGCGCCGACATCGGCGTCCTTTTCCGTCTTGTAGTTGAGGATGGCGAGATTGATGTAGCCGTCGCTCAAAAACACCGCGCCGTTTGGGCTGCGCCTGAGTTCGCGCATGCCGAAGGCTTCCTTGTAAAAGGCGGCGACCTTTCCCGGCTCCCGGGTGGTCATCGCGATATGCTTGATTCGAGGCATGTTTTCCTCCCTTCCTGCGCGTCGTGCGGAGATGATAGGGCAAAACCGGGGCGCCGGCGAGAGCGGTGGAGGGTCCAGGCCGGGTTTGTCGTCCGGTCCGATCCGGCTTATAAACGGACCGGCTGAACCCGGTCGGGGAAAATGTCGGCTTCAGATCAAAATGCCAGGCCCGGCCCGGCGCGAGAGGGCGGCCTCACGCGGATGTTCGAGGACGCTGTGGCCTTGCACGAAGGCGGGCGCCTGCCCGAGGCGGAGCAGCTCTACCAGGCCGTCTTGCAGCACGATCGCAACCATTTCGGCAGCCTTCATCTGCTCGGCGTATTGCGCGCGCAGCAGGGCAGGCTTGGCGACGCCCTCACTTTGCTGGGGCTGGCGCTGGCGCAGGACCCGGGCTCGGCCGAGGCGCACAATCACGCCGGCTCGGTGCTTCATGCCCTGAAGCGCACCCGCGAAGCCTTGTCGTGCTTTGACAAGGCGATCGCGCTCGACGGCGATTATGCCGAGGCGCATTACAACCGGGGCGTCGCGCTGCAGGCGCTCGGGCGCCCCGCGGCGGCGCTCGCCTGCTATCGGGCGGCCGCCGCCGCCGAACCGCAACTGACCGCGGCGCATTTCAACGCCGGCACCGCGTTGCGGGCACTGGGGCGCCCCAAGGAGGCGGTCGCCCATTACCGCAGCGCGCTCGCCATCGAACCCGATTACGCCCGCGCTCATGCCGCGCTCGGCGTGGTGTTGCAGGATTTGGGACGCCACGAAGAGGCCGTCGCGCATGGCCGCAAGGCGCTTTCTGTCCTGCCCGAGGATGCCGCGATCCACAACACTCTCGGTCTTGCTTTGCAGGCGCTCGAACGGCACCGCGAGGCGCTCGCCCATCTCGAAAAGGCCGTCGCCCTGAGACCCGGCTTTGCCGCCGCCCACAACAATCTCGGCATCGTCTTGCAGGCGCTGAACCGGCATGACGAGGCGATCCTGCAATACCGGAAGGCTATCGCCGCCAATCCGCGCCTGGCCCAGCGCCATGCCAATATGGGCATGGCGTTGCAGGAAATGGGCCGCTTTGACGAGGCCCGCAGCGCCTTCAAAAAGGCGATCGAACTCGCGCCCGCGACCGGCCGCTTTTACCGCAACCTGGCGGATTGCACGCGCTTCACCGCGGCCGATCCCGAACTGGCGGCGATGGAGAAGCTGGGGCGCGACATCGGGGCGCTTGCCGAAGACGACCGCCGGCAATTGCTGTTCGCCCTCGGCAAGGCGGCGGCGGATCTCGGGCGGCACGAAGAGGCCTTTGCCTATTGGCAGGCGGGCAACGCCTTGAAGCGCAGGTGGATGGGCTATGACGAGGCCGCGATCCTCGGCGAATTCGAGCGCATCCGGGCGGTCTTTGACCGGGGTCTGATCATGGCCAGGCGCGGCTTTGGCGACCCTTCGCCGGCGCCGGTATTCATCCTCGGCATGCCGCGCTCGGGCACCACCTTGGTCGAACAGATCCTGGCCAGCCATTCGCAAGTCTTTGGCGCCGGGGAGCTGCTCTATTTCGGGGAGGAGATCGCGCGTCTGGCCGCGGCCGGCGCGCATCCCGCCTTTCCCGAGCTGGTTCCCGCCTTGTCGGGGGAAGAGCTGCGCCTCCTCGGCACCCGCTATCTCGGCCGGATCGCCGCCGCCGCCCCACCGGTGTCGCGCATCACCGACAAAATGCCGTTGAATTTTCGCTATATCGGCCTGATCCATCTGGCCTTGCCAAAGGCGCGCATCATCCACACCCGCCGCGACCCCGTGGACACCTGCCTGTCCTGCTTTGCCACGCTGTTTCCCGGCGCGCACCGGGTCGCCTGCGAACTCGGCGAACTCGGCCGCTATTATCGCGCCTATGCGGCGTTGATGCGGCATTGGCACGATGTGCTGCCGGAGGGCGCGGTGCTTGATGTGCAATACGAGAACATGGTCGAGGACGTCGAGCGCGAGGCGCGCCGGATCGTCGCCCATTGCGGTCTCGCCTGGGAAGAGGGCTGCCTCGACTTTTACCGGTCGCGCCGGCCGGTGCGCACGGCGAGCGTCGTGCAGGTCAGACAGCCGATCTATCGCAATGCGATTGGGCGCTGGCACGCCTATGCCCCGCTGCTGCACCCCCTGCTCGAAGCCTTGGGCGCCGACCCGCCCGCCGCCGCGCCGGGCTGAAGATTTCGCCGGCGTGCGCAGAAATGCCCTCTCCGCCCCCGGGGGCGGAGAGGGAGGATCGGGCCGCGCA
>JBOHMF010000435.1:0-3873 GCA_050730055.1 Allostellaceae bacterium | reverse complement strand
GGCTTGGACAGGGCGCACTTGCCTACCGCCGCAGTCTGCTGCGGCGCTTCCAGAAGCACAGTCCGCAGTTCAAAGACAGTTCCCTCGGCGGCCTCGATGCGCCGGCGGTCGAACTCGTCGAGCGGCAGGTTTACGCCGATGCGGCGGATGCGGCGCGGGCGGCTCCGGACGGCAAGCCGGGCGTTCTCGTGCCGCAGCAATCGCGCGATGCGGCCGGGCGCCTGATCACCCGCTTTTATGGCGATCCGCTGGCCTGGATGCAGCCTTTCATCCGCGGCGGTCAGGTCTGCCACATCCGCGAAAAGCTCATCTCCGGCTCTGTAGGATAGCGTCATGTCAGAGGCACAGACTGTTCACAGCATCACGCGCGCAGAGCACCACGCCGCACTGCGCGACGGCCTCACGGCGGCATTGGCCGCGATCACCAGCAAAAAACTGATCTCCAATGCCGATCAGCTTTCCGCCGTCGCGGCACTGGCCGCGGTGCTTGTCGTGTTCGAGGCCGACGAGCATTTCCGCGACCGCCTCGCGCAGGCGCGGCTCGGCGCAATGGCGCGGGAGGGCGCGTGATGGGAGGGCCTTTCACGGTCACAGCGTCGTGGGCCGACACCCTGTCGTGGCCGCTCTGTGGCGGCAATGCCGTAATTACCGGCGTTGAGATCGTCACCGGGCCGCAGGCTCGCAAGGGCGAGCCGCCCCGCTGATGTTCAGTGTCGCCGAGATCCGCCTGCGCGACCAATCCTCGCGCCGGCGAACTGCTGGCGACGATGGAGAAGGCGAAGGGCGCACAAGGAAGCGGCAGCAATCAATACGAGGTGCGGTCGCGGCCTTCGACCACACCTACCCTCCGCGATCTCGGCATCTCGCGCGACCAATTCTCGCGCTGGCAGAAGCTCGCCGCGGTGCGCCAAGCGTGGGGGACGGAACTGGCGAAGGTGGGCGCACCGGAGGGCAACAGGAACGCCGCCAAAGGCGAGGAGGAAAACAAACCTCGTAATACGAGAATTGATCCTGGCGCCTCCGAAACCGCCGACTACACCCGTGCGCGGCTGGCGCGCGACCTTCGCGAAACGGTGCTGGCCGCGCTCGGGCCGGATCTCAGGCATGGCGATGTCGAGGCCGCGAAGAAGACGCTGCGGCTCCTCTTGGGGTGCCTGCCGTGAGCGCGCGGGGGATATGCTGAAGAAGCACCACTGGAAGCGCATGCCAACGGCTGAATTGCTGCGCTTTCCTCGCCAGTAACCGCACTGGCGCGCGCCTCTTGCCCCGCCCTCGCCGGCGGGGCTTTTTTTGTGTCCGGTGTTATTCCGGGGATGGTAACGGCAGCGCCTTCACGACCTTGCCGCCCGCCCGCGCGACATCGGCCGCGCCCGATTGAACCGCATCGTCATAGGAGGCGGCTTCCCGATCGAAGTCCACCCGCAGCTTCCCATCAACGACAGAGATCAGCGCATCGTCGCATCCGGCCTCGTAGAGCGCGTCTTCGTAGCGATCGTCTTCGGTGCCGATCCCCGCGACCTCAAGGGTGAAGGAATAGCGTTTCATTTCACGCCTCCCGTTCAATGCGGGCATCGGGCCACCTTGCGGCGGATCTGCCGCGCGTGAAGGGTCGGATTCTTCGGGGTGGAATACACGGACATCTTGCAATTGCCGCGCTGTCCGCCGGGACAAAAGAGGCGTCCCCACGCATGGGAGCTTCTGCCCGGAACAACGTAGCGCCATCCTTTGCCTTCGGCGAAGCTGACAGCATCCTCGATGTCCTTGTTCGGATGAGTCGGGCGCGCCGGCCTCGCCTGCGATCGTGAAACTCAACGGCTGCCGCGGACTCTGGTTCCGGCCGGCCGCACTGACGCACCCTCTTGCCCCGCCCTCGCCGGCGGGGCTTTTTTGTGTCCGGCGCGGGGGTGGCGCCGTCGTCTAACCGCCCGTCTAACGCCCTTCGTCTAACCGTTAGACAATCCGTTAGATATCCACCGTTCCCCATCCCCGTTTTTCACCGCTTTTCCCTTCCGAGTCTTTGATTTTATTGGTAGCGGGAGAGGGATTTGAACCCCCGACCTTGGGATTATGATTCCCCTGCTCTAACCAGCTGAGCTATCCCGCCGCGCGGCCCGTCCTATAGGGGATCGGACCCGGGGGGTCAAGCCAAGGGTCAAGCCGCGGCGCGGCGGATCCAGCCGCCGCCCAGGACACGCCCGCCGTCATAGAGGACGGCCGCCTGGCCCGGCGCCGCCGCCCCGGCCGGGTCGGCGAGCGCGAGCTCGGCCGCGCCAGGCTCCGCGCTCGGGAAGACCCGTGCCGCTACCGGCTCCTGCGCCGAGCGCAGCCGGACAGTGACCGCCATACCGTCAGCGGAGGGCGGCGCGCCAGCAAGCCAGTTGACCTCGCCAAGGGTGAGCCGGGCCGCCGCGAGCGCGGCGCGCGGGCCGACCACGACACGGCGGCGCTCGGGATCAAGGCGCAGGACATAGAGCGGCTCCGGTGCGGCAAGACCGATCCCCTTGCGCTGGCCGACGGTAAAACGGCCAATGCCGCGATGGGCGCCGAGCACGCGGCCGCTCTCGTCCACGATCTCGCCGGCCGCGCCGGCCTCAGGGGCGAGCCGCGCCACCAGATCGGCATAGGAGCCCTGTGGCACAAAGCAGAGATCCTGGCTGTCCCTTTTGTCGGCAACCGGCAGCGCAAAGCGCCGCGCCAGCGCGCGCGTTTCGGATTTTTCGAGATCACCCAAGGGGAAACGCAGAAACGCCAACTCCTCGCGCGTCGTCGCAAACAGAAAATAGCTCTGGTCGCGGGTGCGGTCGCAGGCGCGGTGCAATTCGGGACCCCCGGCGCCGCGGACGCGGCGGACATAATGCCCGGTGGCCAGCGCCGAGGCTCCGAGATCGCGCGCCACTCCCAAGAGGTCGCGGAACTTGATGCGCTGGTTGCAGCGGATGCACGGCACCGGGGTCTCGCCGCGGCGGTAGGACTGGGCGAAATCCTCGATGACCGCGCGGCGGAAGCGGTCCTCGTAATCGAGAACGTAATGCGGGATTTGGAGGCGGTCGGCGACCCGCGCGGCGTCATCGATGTCCCGCCCGGCGCAGCAGGCGCCGCGGCGGCCGATCGCGGCGCCGTGGTCGTAGAGCTGCAAGGTGATGCCGACGACCTCAAATCCCTGTGCAGCGGCAAGCGCGGCCACCACGGACGAATCGACCCCGCCCGACATCGCGACGACAACGCGATGATCGGCCGGGTTGCCGCCAAGATCGAGGTCGGGAACAAGAGCGCTCATGCGCCCGCGAAGCCCATCTGCCGGGCTTCAGCTGCGAGCTGCAAGCCAAACTCATGCCGCGCAGGGGCCGGCCAAGCCGCGCCGGCGGCGGCAAGCCGGCCGAACAGCGTCGCCGCGCCGCTCACCCTCTCATCCCAGCAGCAGGTTGCGGGTCGCCGCCGGCAGTCGAACCGTCAGCCTGTCCAACTCCTCGGTGATGATGATCTGGCAGCCAAGCCGCGAGGTCCGGGTCAGGTTGAAGGCGAGATCGAGCATGTCCTCCTCGTCCTCGCTCGGCTCCTTCAAGAGATCATACCATTCGGGATCGACGATGACGTGACAGGTCGAGCAGGCGAGCGAACCCTCGCAGGCGCCCTCGATGTCGATCTTGTGGCGGCGGGCGATTTCCAGCACGGACAGTCCGAGCGGCGCCTCGACCTCGCGGCGCGTACCATCCCGTTCGATAAAGGTCATTCTTGGCATCGTCCCGTCCCGGACTAGCGACCGGCCGCCGCGGGCGGTTCGGGGCGCGGCGCCAGGTCCTCGGCCAGGATCGCGGCGGCTGCGGCCGGCACGGTGCCCGCCGGCAGCGCCTTGAGCTCTATGAAGCGCAGTAG
>JBOHMF010000434.1:0-3880 GCA_050730055.1 Allostellaceae bacterium | reverse complement strand
ATATTGGAGGCCGATCTGACGCGCCTTGCCGCCGCGCTCTCCGATCTCGCCGCGCAGCGCCGCGAAAAGGAGAGCGAGCGCGACAGATTCTCCGACGGCGTCACGGCGCAAAAGGCGCTGATCGCGGTGGTCGATCAGCACATCGCAATGCATCGGGTGCTGGCCAAGGAGGGTGTCGAAAGCCGCGCCCTCTTGCTCGACGCGCTCGCCAAGCTCGGCCGCGACCAGGTCGCGCTGACCACGCTCCAGGGCAGTCTGCAGGATGCGATTGCGGAAATCACCGTCATCGACCGCGAGATCGTCAAGACCCGCCAGGATTTTCTGACCACGGCGACACAACAGCTGACCGATGCCGAGCGTCAGGCCGACGAACTTGCCGAGGCGCTGAAAAAAGCCTCCCAGACGCTCGCCGGCATGACCCTCAAGGCGCCGATCGCGGGAACGGTGGAAGCCATGGCGGTGACGACGCCCGGGCAGACCGTCAAGCCCGGCCAGCAACTGATGCAGATTGTGCCCGACGGGCAGGGGCTCGAAATCGAGGCCTATGTGCTCAATACGGACATCGGCTTTGTCCGCAAGGGTCAGTCCGTGACGCTCAAGATCGACACGTTTCCCTATACCCGCTACGGGACGATCTCCGGGACGGTTGTCAAGGTCGGCACCGATGCGATCCCCGGCGGGGTGGCCTTGCGCCAGCAGATGAACGGATCAACGCCGATTGCCAGCGGAAAGCTGTCCGATACGGGCGCCGCCGAAGAGACCACCGATCTGGTCTTTCCGGTGATGATCGCGCCATCCCGGACCACGATGCGGATTGACGGTGTCGAGCGGCCGCTGCTGCCCGGCATGTCGGTGGTGGCCGAGATCACCACCGGCAAGCAGCGCGCGCTCGACTACATTCTCTTTCCGCTGCTGCGCGGCGGCCAGGCGCCGGCGGCGCGTTGAACCCGAGGTTGCGGAATGGTCTGCACATGACGAAAGGATCGGATCTGGTCAATCTCGCCGGTCTCGCCCCGGTCGGGGTGCGCTGCACGGCGGACGGCGCCCGCCTGCAATGGCGCATGGCCGACCGTTTTGTCGAGACCGGCTTTGAGCGCTTTCACCCGGTCGGGCTGGGGCTGTCGCCGCGATCCGGGGGGTTGAGCGTCGAGTGGCGCGATTTTGGCGACCTGCCGATGACCGACAACTTCTTCCGCGCCACGCTCAACAAGGCGATTGCGCTCAAGGATCGCAGCGAGAATTTTGAGACCGACTGGGAGATCGTCAGCTGCCTCGCCCGCCAGCCCGACACCCTGCCGTTTTCCGGCGCCATCTTTCACATGGCGCGCACCGGCTCGACCCTCATCCATCGCCTGCTGAGCCGGAGCGGTCGGGTGTTGAGCCTGTCGGAACCCGGGATCGTTGACCGCGCGCTGGCGGTGACGGCGAACTGGCTGCCGGAGGAGCGCAACCCGGTCCTGCGCGAGCTGATCGGTGTCCTGGCCCGGCCGCGCCGGCCGGGCGAGCGCCACCTTGTCATCAAGATGACCGATGCGACGCCGAGCATCCAGTTGCCCCGCTTTCGCGCGGCCTTTCCCGAGGTGCCGTGGATCTTCATCTACCGCGATCCGGTCGAGGTCATGGTCTCGATCCTGCGCCAGCCGACCGGCTCGATGGGCCAGTGGCTGCGCCGCCCGGTGCAATTCGCCAGCCGCTTGGGCATGCCGGCCCTTGCCGGCCGCGCGATGTCGCGCGAGGAGTTTGTGGCGCGTACCTTGCAGCGCTTCTGCGCCGCTGCGGTCGAGGCCGCCCGCGCGACGCCGCTGGGCCGGTTTCTCGCGGCGCCCTACGCGCGGCTGCCGGAGGCGGTGTGGGAGACGATCGCCCCGCATTTCGGGATCACGCTCTCGCCGGAGGAAAGCGCGGTTCTGCACGCGGAGGCGCGCTATTCGGCCAAGTCGCGGGACGACAAGGAGTTCGTCCCCGACAGCGAGGATAAGCGCAGCGCCGCGACCCCCGAGATCAGAGCTCTCGCGGAGCGCCATGTCATGCCCCTGATCGAAGAGTTGAAGGCGCTGCCGCAGGCTTGAGCAAACAAATAAAGGCGGATGATGAGAGGTTTTCGCGCAGCATTCGGGCTGGCGCTGCTGTTTTTCGTGCCGCTCGCCACGCGGGCGTTTGCCGCCGGCACGGCAACCCGGATCGCGGTGCCGATCTATCAGACTCGGATTTCGGACGGGGTCATCCGCTACTGGGTCCCGATTCGCGTCGGCGGCAGCGCCCCGATCGCGGCGATGCTCGATACCGGCTCGTTCGGATTGCGGGTGCTGGAACCTGCGCTCTCGCCCTCGGACTACCAGGAGACCGGGATCGAGCGCCGCTTCCGCTATGGCAGCGGCGTGGCCTTGCGCGGTCCGCTGGCCACGGCCGTCATCCAGATCGGCGGGGCGACCACCGGTGCGCCCGTCTATTTCCAGCTTGTCCGCTCGGTTGGATGCACGCCGCGCAAGCCCGATTGCCCGGCCGTGCGGGTCGGCCCCGCGGACTACCGGATCGGCGGGAACGGCCTGCCGGACCAGGGCTTTGAGGCGATCCTCGGTCTCTCGCTGCGGCGGCCGCCGGTCGCGGTGGCGGCGTTCAATCCTCTCGATTTTGTCGGCGACAGCAAATGGATCATTGTCCTGCCGCTGCCGGGCGGGACGGAGCCGGGAACGCTGATCATCAACCCGTCTGCGCCGGACCTCACCGGCTTCAGCGCGGCGCAACTGGCGCCGCCGCCGCTCGACAGACCCGGAAGGGTGCAGATGATCGATCCGGGTTGCCTTGCCGGCGAGGAAGCGCAGGCGGACTCGTGTCCTTCGCATTGGCTCGACAGCGGCTCCGGCGGCGGTCTTCGACCCTATTATTCTTTTGCGGTTCTCTATGACGCCAATCGCGGGATGATCGGGGTCAAGCCGCGCACCGACGCCGTGCGCTGAACGCGCGATCCGCGGATGCGGCAATGTTGCGCAGATGTGAGGCGGCCCACATCGCTGCCGCCGGTTCGCGCATAACCTCTGCAATCGGCAGGAGGATGAAGTGTACTGGCTTCAACTGACGCAGGCCAACACCGGAGCCAAGCTCTACGTCAATATGGAGCAGGTCATCGTCATTGCCCCGAGCCAGACCGGCGGCGCAAATCTGGTGCTGCCGGTCAGTGAAACCGCGCAGAAGACCGGGAGACAAGCGGCGAGGATATTGCCGGTTCGCGAGACTCAGGAAATGATTGTGGACATGATGAGCCGCGGCGCGGAAGCCTGAACCGGAGAGGCGCCCGCCGCCGGGGAATGAATGCGGAGCCTTGGCGTTTTCTTGCCGCGGGGAGAAGATTGCGGACTTCGCTGTGGCGCTCCGCCGTGAAGCCTGTCAAAGGAACAAGCGCCAAAGGCGGGCGCCGCGATTTGATGGAACCAGATTAAGGAGGGTCGGGAAATTTGTGATATTTTTAGGATCGGTCGCTACCCTGGGGATGAATTGCCCGAAACCCTGCACAGAACTGATGGAGGGTACGGACATTGGTGATGGCAAACGGGTATGGCATTGCCGTGGAGCGAGTGATGCGGTGCGGCAGTCTTGATCTAAGATTGCACAGCCAGACATCCTGCTCTACGTGGAGGCTGGACAAAACCGGCCCCTCCTGATACAGAAAACAGCCAGCTTCGCGGGGATTGCATGACCTACACGACCTACGCAACAGGCGGTACGACCGGCTACTCGGGCTACACCGGCTACTCGGGCTACACCGGCTACTCGGGCTACACCGGGTATACGGGCTACACCGGGTATACGGGCTACACCGGGTATACGGGCTACACCGGGTATACGGGCTACACCGGGTATACGGGCTACACCGGGTATACGG
>JBOHMF010000433.1:0-3882 GCA_050730055.1 Allostellaceae bacterium | reverse complement strand
CGCAATGACAATGAGCCAGGCGATGCGCAGCCACCGCCGCGCACTGTTCATCCGGACATAATTCATCAGCGGCAGCGCGACAACCAGCCCTGCCGCGATGTCGTTGTTGTCGCTGACGACCGTGTTTGCAGGTCCTAAAATGCGATAGTCGCCGCCGTGCAGGAGTGCGAATACCCCCCCTTTCAACCCATAAAATCCGATCGCCACGGCCATGACCCATAGCAGGGCGTGGGCGCGGATGCGGTTGGTCGTCAGCGCCATTGTGACCAGGACAAAGAAGAGCGCCTTGATCGTCAGGTCCCATTCGACGACGGCCTGCGCAGGGTTGAGCGCCACGAGGGTGGTCAACGAGGTCAGGATCGCGAAGGACAGGATCAGCCATGCTGTCGCATCAAATCGCAAACGCTTCGGCTCGTTCGAGATCAGCCAACTGATCATCGTCATCACCGCAGTGATCAACGCCAGCGGTATCGCGCTGGGAAAATTCCACATCAGCTGTTGCGGACTCATAAAAGAAATCCAACTATACAGCAGGACACCTATATAAGTATTTAAAAAAATACTTGGGATAAGCCATAATAAAAACAGAACAAATACATAATACCGCATTTATTTTTATCCCACTCGTAATATTTTCATAGTTTTTACCGCCGTCCCGGGTGAAATGAGGAAACGGTGCCGGGGGCCGCAGCATTTGCCGGCAGGCCAGGCGGACGGGCGGGTACGGCCGCGGCGCTGCGCCCGCGCTGCGGCGCAGTCCCTCGCCGCCTGCGGCTTTGCCGCTCGGGTCTGCCGGCGGTGCGCACCCCGCCCTCAGGTTCCAGCATGGCAAAGATGCCGCCGGTTTTCCCATCAGGCTGCTTGTCGTGCTTGAGAAACCATGGGATCATCAGCGATATCCAGATCAGCATAATCAAGAAAGCCAGGGAAGCCATCGATTGTTCCTCAAACGCGGCGGGCGCATGTGTCGAGATTTATCAAAGCCAGAATGCTTCAGAGAATACAGCAATGAGACTGTCTTGTCACCTGCCTCCTCCATGCCGGCATCGGCGCGGGCGCGCGCTGCACAGTGACGGAGTGCCCGCTCGCCTGCTCTTGTCAATCCCGCGCCGGCGGAGCAAGGTATCAGCGTTTTGCGGGAATCGCCTGCGATTGCCGCCAACCCCAACCTGCACCAACAACAGCACGGCCGAGTGATGCGCATTCTGGTGACCGGGACCGCGGGCTTTATCGGGTTTCATCTGGCGAAACGCCTGCTCGCAGAGAGCCACCAGGTCACTGGCATCGACGGCATGACGCCCTATTACGACGTCCGTCTCAAGGAGCGGCGCCACGCCCTGTTGCAAAGCATGGCGGGCTTTACGGCCCATCACGCGATGCTCGAAGACGCCGCAGCGGTGAACCGGATCGCCGAAGAGGCGGCGCCCGACATCGTCATCCATCTGGCAGCCCAGGCCGGCGTGCGCTACAGCCTGGAAAACCCCCGCGCCTATATCGACGCCAATCTCGTCGGCACCTTCACCATTCTCGAACTGTGCCGGGCGCTCAAACCGCGCCATCTTCTCATCGCTTCGACGAGTTCGGTCTATGGCGCCAACACCACCCTCCCCTTTGCCGAAACCGACCCGGCCGACCACCCGCTCACCCTCTACGCCGCGACAAAAAAAGCGGTGGAGGCGATGGCCCATTCCTATGCTCATCTGTGGCGCGTCCCGACCACGCTCTTCCGGTTTTTCACGGTCTATGGGCCATGGGGCCGACCCGACATGGCGCTGTTCAAGTTTGTCGAGGCCATTCTCGCCGACCGCCCGATCGAGGTCTACAATTTCGGGCGGATGCGGCGCGACTTCACCTATATCGACGATCTCATCGAGGCGATCACGCGCCTCATGGACAAGATCCCGGTCATCGGCGAGACCCGCGCTCCCGAGGATACGCTGAGCCCGGCGGCGCCCTTTCGCATCGTCAACATCGGCGGCGGCAACCCTATGGGCCTCCTCGACTTTATCGCGGCGATCGAGGCGGCGCTCGGCCGCAAGGCCCAACGCCGCTACATCGAGGCCCAGCCGGGCGACGTGCCAAACACCGAAGCCTCGACAAGGCTTCTCGAAGCCCTGATCGGCGCGCGGCCGCGCACTCCGGTGGCGCAGGGCATAGCCGAATTTGTCCGCTGGTTCCGGGATTATCACCAGGTGTAGGAAGATTTGTTAAAAGGGATCGGCGACCGTGTCGCCTTGTCTTTGCGGGCGGCGCGCCCGCAGCGATATGTTTTGCTGGAAACGGTTGGTGAGACATGGAACGCGGGTTTGCCATTATCGGGCTGGGGTATGTCGGGCTGCCGGTCGCCGTCGCCCTGGCCGACAGGTTCGCGCCGGTCATCGGCTTTGATGTCTCAAAGGAGCGGATCGCCGCGCTGCGCCAGGGGATCGATCGCACCGGCGAAATCGACCGGGCAGCGCTGCGGGCAACCCGACTGCACCTGACCGATGACCCGGATGCCCTCGCCGCCGCCAGCTTTTTTATTGTCACCGTGCCGACCCCGATCGACGCCGGCCGCCGGCCGGATCTGGCGCCTCTCGAAGGGGCCTGCGCACTTCTGGGGCCGCGCCTCACGCCGGGCGCGCTCGTGGTGTTTGAGTCGACCGTATACCCCGGGCTGACCCGCGAGGTCTGCGGGCCGCTTCTCGCCCGCGCCTCGGGGCTGCGCCAGAGCCTCGATTTCAAGCTCGGTTATTCGCCCGAGCGCATCAATCCTGGCGACAGGCAACACCGGTTGGAAAATATAGTCAAAATCGTCGCCGGCGAGGACGCGGAGACGCTGGAGCGCGTCGCCGCGGTCTATGGCGCGATCATCCGGGCCGGGCTTCATCGCGCTCCCTCGATCGAGATCGCCGAGGCGGCCAAGGTCATCGAGAACACCCAGCGCGACCTCAACATCGCGCTGATGAACGAGTTGGCAATCATCTTTGACCGTCTCGCCATCCCCACCCGCGAGGTGCTGGCGGCGGCGGCGACCAAGTGGAATTTTCTCCCCTTCACGCCCGGGCTGGTGGGTGGTCACTGCATCGGCGTCGATCCCTATTATCTGACCGCGCGGGCCGAGTCCGTCGGTTATTACCCGCAGATCATCCTGTCCGGGCGGCGCATCAATGACGGCATGGGAGCCTTTATCGCCCAGCAACTGGTCAAGATGATGATCGCGGCGGAACGGCCGGTCAAGGGCGCCCGCATCGGCATCGTCGGCCTCGCTTTCAAGGAGGACGTGCCCGATCTGCGCAACAGCCGTGTCCCCGATATCGTCGCCGAGTTGCGCCAGTTTGGCATCGCGGCGATGGTGGCCGATCCCCTCGTCGATCCTGCCGAGGCCCTGCACCATTACGGCATCGCACTCGCCCCGCTCGCCGATTTTGCCGCGCTCGACGGTCTGATCCTGGCGGTCCCGCATCGTGCGATCGGCGCCGACGGCTGGGACCGGCTCTATGCCGCCCTCGCCCCGGGCGGCGTCCTGATCGATGTCAAATCGGCCCTCACCCGCCGCGAGATCCCCGACCACATCCATTACTGGAGCCTGTGAGCCGACTTCCACCGCCCGAGCCGCGCAATCGGGCACGCCACGAGGGTCGAGATCAGCCTCGCTCCGGTCCCGGTCGTTGGTGTCAACCGGCTCAGTGATACCAGCCTGCAAAAGCATTGGCCCCCGTGCCCGGCCCACGGGTCCGCGCGGAGCGCGGCCCGAGGACAAGCCTTGTGCCAGGCCACCCACGTCTTTTTTTAAGCAACATCAAAGACCCGGGGCATGCTTTTCCGCAGCCAGAAGGACCTGGCATGCCAGAAGAGGCCAATTCAGCCAATACATCATCAAATCATACCCGAGGCTTAGCA
>JBOHMF010000432.1:0-3888 GCA_050730055.1 Allostellaceae bacterium | reverse complement strand
ACCGCGCGGGTGCGCAGGCTGCCGGTTGCGCCGCCTGCCGGCCGCTCGCCGAAGGGATCTGCGAGATGAAACGGCTTTATGTGCGGCCGGCGTTTCGCGGGCAGGGGCTTGGCGAACTTCTGTGCCGGGAACTGATCCGGGAAGCTCGAGTCTGCGGCTACAAGGCCATAAGGCTCGATACCGGCGCGACGATGCACAGGGCCCGTCGGCTCTATCAGGCGCTCGGCTTTACGCCGATCCCGCCCTATTACGAGACCCCTTACGAGACGCTCTGCTTTGAGCGTGCGCTCGTCTGACCCTCATACCCCGAAGGTGAAACGGGTGCCGGTGTTGGTGGCGATGAGATGGTCCGGCATCCGCTCCTGCATCGCGGCGATGAACTTGCTGCCGCTGCAGTGCATCGGAATGACAAGATCGGGATTGAAGCGCGCCAGTTCCGTGACCGTGTGGGCGACATAATCATTGGGCGCGGGGCCCAGATGAAACCCGCCCAGGACCGCGTGCAGCTTATCGACGCCGGAGACGGCGATCGCCGTCTCGATCGTGTTGATGAGGCCGGAATGGCCGCACGACGAGATCACGACAAGACCGCGCCCCTGCACGACATAGCAGGTCGCGTGCTCGTCCGGGTGCTGGTTGGAAAGGAGGCGGCCGGCGAGTTCGGCTTCGCTGAAATGGCCGGGATCGGCTTCCGGCGGTGCGACAAAGGTGTTTTCCAGCACATGCTCAAACGAGCGCCGCGTGATCGGCCCGGTCGAGAAGGCGCCGGAGAGCGCCTGCGCCCCGTGGCAGGGGACCGTCGTGACCCGGGCGGCCTCCAGCGCGGCGCGGTCGAGCCGGCCCATCGAGACGGCGCCGCCGCCCTTCGGCCTGATCCATTGCTCGCGGAAATAGCTCTCGCCCCCGGCATAGAGTTTCAGATCGGGGCGCATCCGGTCGCGGTGACGGGCGACAAAGCCGACAAGGCCGCCGTAATGATCGAGGTGCCCGTGGCTCAGGATCAGCCCATCGAGTTGCGCCGGGTCAAGGCCCAGAAGCTCGAAATTGCGGTTGACCACCTCCGGCGTAAAGCCGAAATCGAGCAGATATTGCGCCCGCTCGCCCGCCCGGCGCGATTCGAGATGCAGCGACAGACCCCATTCGCCGGCCAGGATCGAGCGCTCGCGGCCGGGGATGCGCTTGGTGTGCTCGATCTTCAAGAGCGGGTGGGCGGCGTCTTCGATAAAGAGATCGTAACGGGAATCGACGACGACGCGGACCGCGAGGCTGTCAACGAGGGGGGCCGTAAAGGGTTGCTGATCCATCGGCATTCTCCGATCAGGCAGACGCCGATCGTAGCACGCCGGCGCGCTGCCGATTAAGCTCTCTGCGGGCGAGACCAGCGGGAGAACGCGGATGACGGCGCGGGGACAGTTGCGAACACTGATCGGGCGCCCCGGCTATACGATGGTGCCGGGGGCCTATGACCCGTTGACGGCGCGGCTGGTCGAAGGGGCCGGGTTTGCCGCGGTCTATCTGACCGGCGGCGGCTATTCGCGCGCCAACGGCTACCCCGATCTCGGGCTTTTGACGCTGAGTGAAAACGTGCGGTTTATCGCGCTCGCGGTCGAGGCGGTCGCGATCCCGGTCATTGCCGACGCCGACACCGGCTACGGCAATGCGCTCAACGTGATCCGCACGGTGCGCGAATACGAGAAAACCGGGGTCGCGGGTTTTCACCTCGAGGACCAGGTATCGCCAAAAAAATGCGGCCATTACGAGGGCAAGGAGGTGATCGCGACGGCCGAGATGGTCGGCAAGATCAAGGCCGCGGTCGATGCGCGGCAGGACCCCGACCTCGTCATCATCGCCCGCTCGGACGCGCGCGCGATCGAGGGATTGAGCGCGGCGATCGAGCGCGTCAACGCCTATCTCGAAGCCGGCGCCGATGTCGGCTTTGTCGAAGCGCCGCAGACGATCGAGGAACTGCGCATCGTCGGCCGCAGCCTCATCAAGCCGGCGCTGGTCAATGTCTTTGAGGGCGGCAAGACGCCGATGGTGCCGGCGCGCGAACTGGAGGCGATGGGGTTTCGCCTCGGTATCTACCCTTCGCAGACCCATCGCGCCGCGATCCGCGCCGCGCAAAGGGTTCTGGCAGCGCTGAAAGAGGACGGTGACACGACCCGCATCGAGAGCGAACTCGCGACCTTTCAGGAGCGTGAAGAAGCGGTTGGCACCACTCATTGGCGCGCGCTCGAAGAGAAATATCTGCGGATCGCGGAGGGATGATCTCTGACGATCCGCACCACCATCTTGTCATACCGGCGAAAGCCGGTATCCATGTCTGCCATGGGTCCCGGCTTTCGCCGGGACGACAGAAATTGCAGTTATTATGCCCCATGGAGGTCAATGAGAGCGTCCGGGTGATCAGTTTCCGGTGAGCGAATTCGCGAGAGATACGGCGATATGAAAAAGCGCAAGCCGCTGACCGATGAGGAGGGCGAGGTCCGCGAGTTGCTGATGGAGGACATCAGGCGGTTCCGGCCGATGACGGAGGGCCTCAGCTCCTCACTCGCCGCCAAGCTTGGGATCAAAATTCCTTCTGCACCGCCCGCTCCGGCCAAGGAACGCACAACAATCCGGCTGTCGCGCGATGTCTTGCGGCGCTTCCGGGCCAGCGGCCCGGGCTGGCAGACGCAGCTGGACGCGGCGTTGCGGGAGTGGCTCGACACGCACTCACCTGGGAAGAATATCTATGGACCCACAGCGATTAAGCTCGTAATTGGGGTTGGCCTGAGCTGGTTGGAGGGCTGCACAGGGTCGTATCTCAGCAATACCATGCCCCAAGTTCCATCCTGGTCATCCTTAGGCGGGTCAACATGGATTTGAATTAAAGACCAATTCGGTCCTAAGTTATTTTTCCATTTCTTGAATTTTTCTCTGAGTTTTGTAGAATTTTTGCTTTTCATGTCTGAATATGCAAGAATATACCCCGTCGTCCTTGCAAAATATTTTTTACGAAAATATTTCTCTATTTTCTTTGCATCACGCTCTATGGGTGAATAGCACCAGGCACGCTTTAACTCTATAACAGCTCGCAAGGTTTCATCGTCTTTATACCACACAGAAATATCAGGCCGCTGTCTAGAGTTTTTTGTCGGCCGACCGGAGCCTCGTTCAACATCAGCCACCAGTCTTTGGATCGAGGCGTCAATATATATTGCATGACCAGTTTCAGCAAGTTTCAGAGCAACAATTGTTTGCATAAAAGACTCAGGGCCGTGCCAAAGCCAACACCCTCCTGTGATTTTTTCATAATCACTTTGAGCTTTCAGGGCACCGTTGAACATAGATTCTTCTAATCTGTTCATTTTCAAAGCCCGCAGTCAATAAAATTCCATCTAGAATTATAATACTAAGTTGTTTCTAATCTATTAAAATAACGCGCGGGACGAATACCCGCGCGCTACTCCAAGGACTTTACACCACCGGCGAGCGGCCGCCATCGACATTGATCGCGCAGCCGGTCACATAGGAGGCGGCGTCGGAAGCGAGAAAGGTCGCGACCGCGGCAAATTCCTCGGCGCGGCCCATGCGGCCCAGCGGCACCGCTTTTCCGGCGTCGGCGACGTATTGCTCAAAGCTCAGGTTCGGCCGGTCGTGATCATAGCGGCGCCTGATCTGGTCCGAGACAATGATCCCGACATGCAGCGAATTGGCCAGCACGTTGTAGGGCGCGCCTTCCTGCGACAGGGTCTTGGTGAAGGCCATCTGGGCGGCGCGGCTGATCGCGGTCGGCGCACCGTTTGCCCCCGGCGCCTTGGCCCCGATGTTGAGGACGCTGATGATGCGGCCCCAGCGGCGCTCCTTCATCTGGGGAAAGACAAGGCGGCAGAAGCGGATCTGCGC
>JBOHMF010000431.1:0-3903 GCA_050730055.1 Allostellaceae bacterium | reverse complement strand
ACAAAAATGCGAGCGAAGCGCCTGCGTCGACGCCCCGATCCTCTCGCGGCGGTTTCTGAGCAACTGCATACATGGTTCGAAGCCGAGCCGGAGCGGACCGGCCGGGAACTCTTTGAGCGGCTGCAGGCGCAGCACCCCGGGGTCTACCCGGACGGGCAGCTTCGTACTTGTCAGCGTCGCCTGAATATCTGGCGGCGGGAGATGGCCCACAAGCTGGTGTTTGGCGCCAAGCCTGCGGCCGCACCCGCCCTGGAGGGCGGAGCACGGTGAAGATGCCAAAGCTCCGCCTCCGGCCTTATGGAGCGTATCGCCGTGCTCGCGGCGGGACTTTCGGCCTACAGCATGGCGGGGCCGCTCGCTCGCATGGCTTGAAGAATGCCATGCTCCCTCGCAACCCGGCCGCGCCCAGCCAAAATCTCTGCCGCTTGCGCGCGGCGATCGCAGGAAAGCAGGCCGGGACGAAGAACGGGCGCTTGCTTTCAGCCGAACAAAGAACAGGATGCCTCGGGAGCATCTGGGTGAGGCAACGGCCGCTATCCCGGGGAACATTCCTGAGTGAGGCAACACGCTCTCTCACCCAGATCGTCGCGCAGCAAGAGTATCTCGCACGGCTCCGTCGGGCGCTTTTTAAAAAAGGAGCAGACCTCAAGCCGCATCGCAGCCGCTATTGGCTGACACCGAAGTCGGATCCCGAGTTCGACGCCAAGTGCGCCGACATCTGCACGGTCTACCAGGCGGCGCCGACCGCCGCCGGGCAAGATATACACACCGTGTCGATCGACGAGATGACTGGCATTCAGGCCCTGGAGCGTGCCGCGCCGAGCCTGCCGATGAAGCCGGGGCATGTCGAGCGGCGTGAGTTCGAGTATGTCCGGCATGGCATCCAGTGCCTGATCGCGGCGTTCGATGTCGCCACCGGCAAGGTCCTCGGCACCATTGGCGACAGCCGCACCGAGGCGGACTATGTGACGTTCCTGGAAGGCTTGTTCGCCACCGCCGGATCAGCGGCTGCATCCCACGTGATGTGTGACAACCTCAACACCCATCTCTCCGAAGGCGTGGTCCGTTTGGTGGCAGGGCTATGCGCCATCACCGACGATCTGGGCGAGAAGGGCAAGTCCGGCATTCTCGCCTCCATGGCGACGCGCGAGGCCTTCCTGCGCGACGCCAGCCATCGCATCACCTTCCATTTCACGCCGAAGCACGCGTCCTGAATCAATCAGATCGAGATCTGGTTCTCCATCCTGGTGCGCAAGCTGCTTCGCCGCGGCAACTTTACCTCCAAGGCGCACCTCAAGCACAGGATCGAGGCGTTCATCGCCTACTTCAACCAGACCATGGCCAAGCCGTTCCGTTGGACCATGAAGGGCCGGCCTCTCACCGTGTGAGACATGCTGAACCGGGTTTCGACTTCCGGCAAGGTGTACTAGCCTGGATTTCCATGGTGCGGAAAGGCCCTAACGCCGGGGCCGCTTAAGCGATTCTGGTGACTCAGGATTTTGGCATCTGACGTTATCAGATATGGTGCGCTGATAAGCTGATTGTACGGTATTACTTGCTGTCAGCGCTCAGCGCGGTTCAGAAGGCAGTGTCGTGGCATGTTCGCGATAAATCGCCGTGGGATATGACTTTTATGGATTTAGCATGGCTTGTGGCCAAAATCACGCTTGACACCAGATCTGGCATGTAGCACAGTACGTATGTGCCTATCCGCGCACCATATGACCTAACAGAGTGCCAGCACTTCTTCGAGCGGCCCGCGACCGCGCGCCAGCGCCAGTATGAGGCCCTGCGCGCCTTCTTCCTGGAACAACTGCCCTCAACCGAGGCAGCCCGCAGCTTCGGTTACTCGCCCGGGGCCTTCCGCGTGCTGTGCCATGGGTTTCGCCATGGTCAGTTGCCGGACTTCTTTGCCACGGGCCGCGCCGGTCGGCGCGAACAGCCCAGGAAAAGCCGTGCCCATGAGCAGATCGTGGCCCTGCGCAAGCGCAACTACTCGGTCTACGAGATCAGTCAGGCGCTCAAGGAGCAGGGAACGCCGCTGAGCGTCACCGCGGTGCGGGAGGTTCTCGCCGAGGAAGGCTTCGCGCCGCTGCCGCGCCGGCTCGACGAAGAGCGCCCCAAGTGGGTCGGTCCGAGGACGGAGGCTGTCGCCAATGTGCACGATTTCGTGCTGTCCCCGCGTGAGTTCACCACCCGGCTCGGCGGCCTGTTCCTGTTCGTCCCCGATCTGGTGCGTCTCGGCGGCGGCGCACTCGCGCTCGGAGCCAGGCTGCCCGGGTCCGGTATGATCCCAGCCGGCCATGCGTTGCGGGCCTCGCTCGCCCTCAAGCTGTGGTCCATCGAACGCAAGAGTCACGTCATGGCGCTCGTGGCCGACGAAGGGCTCGCACTGTTCTGCGGGCTCAACGCCATGCCCAAGAAGAGCTTTCTGTCGGAATATTCCTCCCGCATCACCCCGCAGAAGGTCTCCCGCCTGCTCGGGCTGTGGCACGATCGGGTCACCGGAGAAGCCGTGTTGACCGGCGAGTCTCTCAACCTCGACTTCCACTCCGTGCCCTATTTCGGCGAGCACCCGCTGGTCGAATCCCACTATCTCGCCAAGCGAAGTCGTCGCCAGCCCAGCATCCTCGCCTTCCTCGCCCAGGACGCCGACAGCCAAGTGTTCTGCTATTCGAACGCCGACATCCGCAAGGGCGAGGAGACCGACGAGGTCTTTCGCTTTATCGCCTTCTGGAAACGCCAGTACGGCAGCCCGCCGCGGCACCTCGTCTTCGACTCCAAGCTCACCACCTACGACCGGCTCGATCGGCTCGATGCCGCCGGGATCACCTTCATCACCCTGCGCCGGCGCTCGCCCAAGCTGCTCGCCGAGATCGATGGCCTGCCGCCATCGGCCTGGCGCACCGTCAAACTCGAGAGCGGCACCCGCAAACATCGCACCCCGCGCTACTACGAGCAGAAGGTTTGTCCGCACCAGCGCCACTTCCGCCAATTCTTCATCGCCGATCTCGGCCATGACGAGCCCACCATCCTGCTCACCAATGACGCCAGGTCCACCGCCAAGGCGATCATCACCCGCTATGCCAAGCGCATGCTCATCGAGAACGCGCTCTCCGACGCGGTGCGCTTCTTCCACATCGATGCGCTCTCTTCATCGGTCGGGTTCAAGATCGACTTCGACATGGCGCTCCTCGTCCTCGCCTCAGGCCTCTATCGCCTGATGGCCCGACGCATGCGCGGATACGATGACGCTCAGGCCCGCCAGATCTTCCGCGACCTCATCGACATGCCGGCCGACATCGCCATCGCCGAAAGCGAGGTCAGGGTGCGCTTCCACCGGCGCGCTCACTTGCCCATCATTCTCGCTTCCGGTCTGATCGACCAACCCGTGGCCGTCCCGTGGTGGAATGGCCGCCCGCTCCGCTTGGTCCAATAGCGTTCGTAGGGCTCCAAATGTTAGGCTCATTCCGCGCCATGGAAATCCAGGCTAGCCCGACTTCCAGTTTTTTGAGGCCAAAGTGGTGGCATATCAATGGGATAGGCTTTTGCTTAGTCACTATTGGAGGCTTGGGTCCATGTCTGTTGTGGCGCGATGACGTGTGGGGAGACGGCGAGGGTTCGATAAAGGTCCCGGGCGTCCGGTTCGGGGGTTGCCGCCTTTCGGATGCGCAGGCAGGAGCCGTCCCTGGTAGGAAGGACGACGGTGCAGAGCTGATGGGATTTGAGGGCATCGCGGACGCTGGCCCAGGAGGTGTGGATACCCTGGTCGAGCAGGGTGTTTTCGATCGCGATGAGAAGATGGTAGGCGAGCAGGCAAAGAAAGATCTGCGATTCGGTGCGGAGTTCGAGGTGGTGGAAGATCGGTCGTACTGCGAGCGGCGATTTCATATCGCGGAAGGC
>JBOHMF010000430.1:0-3903 GCA_050730055.1 Allostellaceae bacterium | reverse complement strand
TCCTCGAAGTCAACCCGCGCGCCTCGCGCACCGTCCCCTTTGTCGCCAAGGCGACCGGCGTGCCGATCGCCAAGATCGCGGCGCGCCTCATGGCCGGGGCGCGGCTCGGCGAACTCGGCGCGGGCCGCAACGGCCGGCTCGCCCATGTCGCCGTCAAGGAGGCGGTGCTCCCCTTTGCGCGCTTTCCCGGCGTTGATCTGATCCTCGGACCCGAGATGAAATCGACCGGCGAGGTGATGGGCCTCGATCGCGATTTCGGGCGCGCTTTTGCCAAGGCGCAGCTCGGCAGCGGCACCATCCTGCCGCTTCACGGATGCGTCTTTGTCTCGGTCCGCGATGGCGACAAGGCAGCGCTCGTCGAGCCGTGCCAGCGCCTGGTCGAGATGGGGTTCGCCCTCATTGCGACGCACGGCACCGCGGCGCATCTCGCCGCCGCCGGTCTGCCGATCGGCGCCGTCAACAAGGTGCGCGAGGGCCGCCCGCACATCGTCGATCGCATGCGCGACGGCGGCGTCCAGCTCGTCTTCAACACCACCGAGGGAGCCCAGGCGATCGCCGACAGCTTCAGTCTGCGGCGCACTGCGCTGACCCTCGGCATCCCCTATTACACCACCGTCGCCGGGGCGCGCGCGGCGGTCCAGGCGATCGCCGCGCTCCGCGCGGGCAGCCTTGAAGTGGCGCCGCTGCAATCCTACTTTTGAAAGCTCCGCGGCGGGGGGTATCGCCGCCTGGACGCAGGTTTTGCAAATCGGTCCTTTGAGAATCGACTGGCGATGAACAAGCTTCCGATGACCGCAGAGGGCTACAATCGGCTCCGCGAGGAACTGAAGCGCCTCAAGGGTGTCGATCGGCCGGCCATCATCCGCGCCATCGCCGAGGCGCGCACCCACGGCGATCTGTCGGAGAATGCCGAATACCACGCGGCCCGCGACCGCCAGAGCTTTATCGAAGGCCGGGTCATCGAACTCGAGGACAAGATCGCGCGCGCCGAGGTCATCGACATCTCCAAGCTCTCGGGATCGGTCATCAAGTTTGGCGCCACGGTCACCCTCGCCGATGAGGAGACCGACGAGGAACAGACCTTTCGCATCGTCGGCGAGGACGAGGCCGATGTGAAAAACGGCCGGCTGTCGGTGACATCGCCCCTGGCGCGCGCTTTGATCGGCAAAGGAACCGGCGACAGCGTCGAGGTTTCGACCCCGCGCGGCGCCAAATCCTACGAGATCGTCACCGTCGCGTTCGAGTAAAAATCACCTCGTCATGGCCGCTTGCCGTCCGGCCGCGCTTTCCGTAAAGGGGAGCGATGGTCGCGCTTTCGCTCGGCGCGCGAGGGTCCGCGCCGCTCGCCTGGGTTCTGCATGACGGCAAGGCCGGGATGGCGAGCCAGGCGCTCGGCCTCGCCGAGGCGACAGGGTTTCCTTTTGTCGAAAAGCCGCTCAAGATCCGCCTGCCGTGGCGCTCTTTGCCGCCGCGCCTGTGGCCGCTGCCGCTCTTGGCGGCGGGCGGCAACGCTGGTCTCGCCCCGCCCTGGCCGGATGTGGTCGTCGCCTGCGGGCGCAACGCGGCGATGCCGGCGCTCGCCATCCGCCGCGCGAGCGCCGGGCGCACGGTGGCGGCGCAGATCCAGGACCCCGGTGTCGGGCATGACGAGTTCGACCTGTTTGTCGTGCCGGCGCACGACCGCCTGCGCGGGCCGCGGGTCATGGTCACAGAGGGCGCCGTTCATCGTGTGACGCCGGCGCGGCTCGCCGCGGCAAAGCGGCAGTTTCCGGCGCTTGCGGCGCTGCCGCGGCCGATCCTTGCCGTCCTGATCGGCGGCAGCAACCGGGCCTATCGCCTGAGCCTCAAGCGGCTCGGCGGGATCGCCGACGGCATCGCGCAGGTGCTGAGGACGAGCGGCGGCTCAGCTCTCGTCACGCCGTCGCGGCGCACCGGCGCCGCGGGCGCGGCGCTGTTGCGCGACAGGCTCGCCGGTCTGTCGGCAACGATCTGGGACGGCCGGGGCGACAATCCCTATTTCGCCTATCTTGCGCTCGCCGACACCGTTCTCGTGACTGCCGATTCGGTGTCGATGATCAGCGAGGCGGCGGCGACCGGCAAGCCAGTCCATATCCTCGATCTACCCGGCGGCAACGCCAAATTCGCCCGCTTTCACGCTGGCATGCGCGCGGCCGGCATCACCCGGCCGTTCCGCGGCGCGCTCGAAAGCTGGACCTACGCCGTTCCCGATGATACCGGGGGCGCCGGCGCCCGGTTGCGGGCGCTGGTGCTGAGCCGCCGGGAGCAGGCAGAGGCATGAAAGCCAAAGCCGTCGCTCTTTATGCCGTGCTCTTTGCCGCCGCGACGGCCTTGTTTCTTCTTGTTCCGGGGATCGACCTGTGGGCGAGCCGGCTTTTTTATGATCCCGGCCACGGCTTTGTGCTGGCCCATTGGGAGCCGGCCCGGATCGTCTCCGATCTCGTGCCGGGGATCGCCTGGGGCATCGCCGCGCTTCTCGTGCTGGCGGCGCTATGGCTCTATCTCATCAGGCGACCGTTGTGGCGCTTTGACCGCAGGGCGCTGGTGTTTGTTTTTGCCGCGGTGACGCTGGGACCCGGGCTTCTCGTCAACACCGTTCTCAAGGATCATTGGGGCCGCGCCCGACCGGCGCAGATCGAGGCGTTTGGCGGACCCGATCGGTTCACCCCGGCGCCGCTGCCGGCGGACGAGTGCCCGAGCAACTGCTCCTTTGCCTCCGGTCACGCGGCGCTCGGTTTTGGCCTTGTCGCCTTTGCCTTTCTCTTGCCGGCGGGAGCGTGGCGCCGCCGCGCCACCATCGCCGCGCTCGCCTTTGGCGCTTTTATCGGTCTCGACCGCATCGCCGAAGGGCGGCACTTTTTGTCCGATGTCGTCTTTGCCGGGCTGCTCGTCTACGGTCTGACGGCGGCGCTCTTCTGGTGGATTGTCGAGCGCGACGGCCTGGCGGCGCCGCTCTTTGTGCGCTTCTATCGCCGGGGCGGCGGGCACCTCTATAGGCTCGGCGCGTGGTCGCGCCGCTGGTTGGCGCAGCCGGCCGCCGCCCTCGGTGTTGCCGGGGTCCTCACGGCAATCGCGGTGACGGTCTCGGCCGAGGATTTTGACCGGCCGGTCGCGCTCTATTTTCATCATTTTGGCCCGGGCATCCATGAACTGTTCGACCTGATCACCCGGCTCGGTCTCGGCTACGGCTATCTGACGATTTTCGCCCTCACCTTTGCCGCCCTGCACTGGGGCGGCACGCTGCCGCGGCTCCGCCCACTCGCCGCAGCGATGCGCGCGCGCTCGGCGGTGCCGGCGTTTCTGTTTGCGGCGGTCGCCGTCTCCGGTCTCGTCGTCGATCTCCTGAAAGTGACGATCGGCCGGGTCCGGCCAAAGCTGCTGTTCGCCGCCCATCTCTATGGGTTTGACGGGTTTGCGCTGCGCCCCGATCACTGGTCTTTTCCGTCGGGGCACACCGCAACGATCGTCTCGCTCGCCGCCGCCTTGACCATTTTGTGGCCGCGCCACGTGCTGTTTTACGCCCTTGTCGCGGCCATCGTCGCGATCGGCCGGGTCGTGGTCGGCGCGCATTATCCCGGCGATGTCCTGGCCGGGGCCTTTATCGCCGTGGCGACGACCCATTATGTTGCCGTGCTGTTCCGGCGCGCCGGCATCGATCTGGCGGCCGCCAAGCGCGGCGTGGCCAGCGGTGCGCAGCCCTGGCCGTGCCGGCGCTTTCGCCGAACCGCGGGGAGCACGGACGATCCGCGCGCAACACCGGAGATCGAGGCGCGATGATGCGGGACACCCTTTGCCATCGCGATCCCTGGCGCGACCCCGCGCGCGCGGACGGCTGAGGGCGCGCCGTGGCTCTCCTGATCGACACCTTTGACAATGCCCACGGCG
>JBOHMF010000429.1:0-3907 GCA_050730055.1 Allostellaceae bacterium | reverse complement strand
GCCGTCTCCCGCTCCAGGGTGGGGCGGTCCCGCCGCGCCGGAGCACGCCTTGCCGGCGGATTTCTGGCGCGGCACGCCGCGCGCCCTCGCCGAAATTCTGCTCGCCCGGCTTCCCGACACGACCTCGATGGCGCTGCAATCCCTCGAACGGCGTCTGCTGCTGTCGCCGGCCGCAGCGCCACAGGGACCGGATGCGCCGGGGCTGAGTCTGCCAGTCCTGCGCGCGGCGGCGCTGTTGCGCCTCGGCGAGATCGATGCCGCCCGCGCCGTGCTCGCCGCCATGCCGGACAGCAAACAGAACGCCGGTCTGCGCCTTGCCGTCGCCGCCGACGCGCTCGCCGGACAGCGGGATCGCGCCTGCGCCACGGTCGCGCGCGCCATCCGCGCGGATCAGGATGCCTTCTGGCAGCGGGAACTGATCGCCTGCCAGGCGCTGGATGGCAAGACCGAGGAGGCGCGGCTCGGCCTCCAGCTTCTCGCCGAGGAGAAACTGCCGGCCGGCAAGGTCTTGGCAGCCGCGGTCGATGCGGTCGGAGCACCCCCTGCGGCGATCGCACGGCTTGACCATCCGACGCCGCTGCTGCTGAGGCTCGCCGTCAAGGCGCGGCTTTCCCTCGACCCCAGGCTCATCGCCACGCTCTCGCCCGATCTCGCCCTGGCCTTGGCTCTCGACAAGGCCGCACCGCCGGCAATCCGCCTCGCCGCGGCCGAGCGGGCGGCCCGGCTTGGCGCCCTGCCGCCGGCGCGTCTGGCTGCGCTCTATACGAGTCTGGCGGGGACCTCGGGCGACGATCCGGCTTTCGCGCAGGCGCGGCGCTTTGTTGCGATCGCCAAGGCCGCCGGACCTGGCGATCAGATCGCCCGGATCATCGCCTTTGCACGGGATTTTGCCGGGCCGGGGGGCGATGGTCTGACCCTCGCCGCGCGCATGGTCATGCCGCAACTGCACGCCGTCGCGCCCGATCCCGCGCTCGCCGGTGTGGCGGCGGGCGCCGCGCGCCTCGCGCTCGCCGCCGGCGCTATGGATCTGGCGCGGCGCTGGAGCGCGCTCTCCTCCAGGGCGGAGCGCCGGAAGCTCGACTTTGTCCTGGCTCTCGCTGCTTCCGACAAGGGTTCGACCGGGAACACGGGTGCGCAAGACGTCGGCCCGCCGGGGTTGCGCATCGCTCTCCTCGCCGCGCTCGGCCGCCCGGTTCCGGCGCAGGCATGGCCCGGTCTGCCGGCGAGGGCGTGGAGCGTTGGCGCATCGCCCGGCCCTCCGCTCGCGCCGTGGCTTGCCCTGTCGGCGACGCCGGAGAAACAGATCGGCGCGACCGTGCTGGCGAGCCTGCTCTTTGCCGGCGCCACCGGGAAGCTGTCGCATGACCCCCTCGTCCTCAACGCCGCGATCAGGGGGATCGAGCGCGCGGGTCTCGATGTCGCGGCGCGCCGGATTGCCGTCGAGGCCGCCCTTGCCGCCGACCTCTGAGCATAAGCGGGGCCGGCCGCGCCGATCGCGCCCCGCGGCCTCAAGGCATGTCGAGGCATTTCTCGAAATGCTGGCCGCCGAGCGCGGGGCCGCGCCGCTGACGCTCGCCGCCTACGGTGCCGATCTCGCCGATCTCGCGGCGTTTGCGGCGGCGCGCGGGGTGGCGCTCGAAACGGCCGCGGCGGAGGTGCTGCACGTCTATCTTGCCGCGGCGACCGACCGGCGGAGCCCCCGCACTCTCGCCCGCCGGCTCTCGGCGATGCGGCAGTTTTTCAAGTTTCTGATCATTGAGGGGGTGCGGCCGGACGACCCGACGGCCGGCCTCGACACACCGCACCTCGGCCGTCCCCTGCCAAAATTTCTCTCGGAAGAGGAGATCCTCCGGCTGATCGCGGCGGCGCGCGCGCGGCCAGAGGCGGAGGGCGCGCGCCTCTTGTGCCTCTTGGAGGTGCTGTATGCGAGCGGACTGCGCATTTCCGAACTCTTGAGCCTGCCGGCGGCGGCGGCGGAGCGCGACCCGCATGTTCTGCTGATCCGCGGCAAGGGCGGCCGGGAGCGGATCGTGCCGCTCTCCGAGCCGGCACGGGCGGCGCTCGCCGCTTATCTCGCCGTGCGCCCTGGTTTTCTGCCGGGCGGGCGGCCTTCGCCCTGGCTGTTTCCCTCGCCGCGCCGGACGGGTCCCTTGACCCGCCAGCGCTGCGCGCAATTGCTGAAGGGATTGGCGCCCGCCGCGGGGCTCGATCCGACGCGGCTGTCGCCTCATGTCCTGCGCCACGCCTTTGCCAGCCATCTGCTCGACCACGGCGCCGATCTGAGGAGTGTGCAGCAGATGCTGGGCCATGCCGACATCGCCACGACGCAGATCTATACCCATCTCGCGACCGGCCGTCTGCGCCGGTTGGTAGAGCGGGCCCACCCGCTCGGTCGGCACCGGTGAGCCCCGTGCGCCATTTTCTCGATTTCGAGCATCCGATCGCCGAACTCGACGGCAAGATCGAGGAATTGCGCCATTTGGCGACAACGGAGGACCTCAACATCGCCGACGAGGTCGGCCGTCTCGAAGTGAAAGCCGAGCGCCTGCTGCGCCAGACCTACGCGCATCTGACGCCGTGGCAGAAGGTGCAGGTGGCGCGTCACCCCGAGCGCCCCCATGCGCTCGCCTGCATCAACGGTCTCATCGGCGATTTTGTGCCGCTGGCGGGCGATCGCGCCTTTGCCGAGGACCCGGCGATCGTCGGCGGGATCGGCCGTTTTCGCGGGCACAGCGTCGTCGTCCTCGGCACCGAGAAGGGCGGCGACACGGAAGAGCGGCTGCGGCGCAATTTTGGCATGGCGCGGCCCGAGGGCTATCGCAAGGCGCGCCGGCTGATGCGGCTTGCCGATCGTTTCCGGCTGCCGATTGTCACCTTTGTCGATACCGCGGGCGCCTATCCGGGGATCGATGCCGAGGCGCGCGGCCAGGCCGCGGCGATTGCGCGGGCGATCGAAACCTGTCTCGATCTCCGCGTCCCGCTCGTCGCCGCGGTGATCGGCGAGGGCGGCTCGGGCGGGGCGATCGCGCTCGCCGCCGGCAACCGCGTGCTGATGCTCGAACACGCGGTCTATTCCGTGATCTCGCCCGAGGGCTGCGCCTCGATCCTGTGGCGCGAGGCCGCTCATGCCGAGGAGGCGGCCGAGGCGCTGTGCCTGACGGCGCAGGATCTGCTGCGCCTCGAAGTCGTCGATCAGATCGTCGCCGAACCCCTGGGCGGCGCCCATCGCCTGCCGCAGGAAGCGATCGGCCGGCTCGGCGAGGCGATCGAGGGAGCTTTGCGACCGCTCCTCGGTCGCGATGGAGCGTCTTTGCGCGAGGAGCGGCGCGCCAAGTTTCTGGCGATGGGAGGTCACGGCCTGTAAGGTGCGGACTGGCGCAGGTCATTGACCCCGCCGCCCCGCTTCCCACATCTAGCGCGGCGCGCCGGCCCCACCGGATGGTACGACGTGGCCGCGGCAGGGTCGGATGGCGCCGTTTACTGCGCTGGAAGGTTCTCATGACCCCCCAGGAAAAAGATCTGATCACGACCCTGCTCGACCGCCTGCGCAACGCTGGCGGCCAGCCCAAGGATGCCGAAGCCGATGCGCTGATCCGCCAGGCGCTGGCGGCCCAGCCGGACGCGCCCTATTACCTCGCGCAGACGGTGCTGATCCAGGATCTGGCTCTGCACAACGCACAGAACCGCATCACCCAGCTTGAGCAGCAGGTGACCAGCGCCCAGCAGGAAGCGGCAAAGCCGACCAGTTTTCTCGGTAGTCTGTTTGGCCGCCCGTCGGCGGCTCCGACCTCTCCGACGGCGCCCGCCGGCGCGCCGCCGGCGGGGCCCTGGTCGCGCGGTCCGCAGGCGGTGCCTCCGCCACCTCCCGGCTACGGCCACCCCTCCTATGAACCCTCCGGCTACAGTC
>JBOHMF010000428.1:0-3911 GCA_050730055.1 Allostellaceae bacterium | reverse complement strand
TTCCAAAGCGGTCCCCCCGGGGACCCTTTTGCGCGCGCCGAAGCCCCGCACGAGGTCAGCACGACATCGACCCCGACGATCTGCCGCATGGAGGCGGCGATGTAATCCGTCATTTCGCGGGCGAGGCCCTTCATTTCGATCTCGACCGCAAGATCGCGCGCGTCTTTCGACAGGGTGCTCTGCCAATGTGTCGGCACCAGCCCGCGCTTGGCAAACAATCCGATGAGCCGCGGCAGGATGGCGGGTTCGGCGCGGGCGTGGACGGAGAAGGCGGTGGTCGCTTCACGCTCCTCGGGGGTAGCGAGGGTGGCAAGGGAAGGCATCGACAAGGTCCTCGGCAGGATGAATGCGAATCAGGAGGCCCGAACCCGCAGCGGGTTCGGGTTGCTAATTCGCCGGTCATCCCGGCAGGGGACCGCCATCGCCGACATGATGCGTGGATGTAGGGCGATCGCGGCGATGCGTCAATCGCTTTACGCCGTTCCCGCGCGGCCAGCGGGTTTGCGATCCCGCGAGCGGGAGCAAAAGCGCCGCGGCCGGTGTTTACCCGCTGCGCAGGGGCCGCCTCTCAATCGATCTTTCACTGGTCCGCGCGCTCACTCGCGAGTAGCGTTTCCGGTTTCCTGTCAGCGGAGGGGTTTCATGAGCGATCTTCGCCTCCTTTATGGCCCCCGCACGCCCAAAAAGGTCCATTGGGGCGCGCGGGGGTGGGGTCTCATCGCTACGCTGATGCTTGGTGCCCTGGCCGGTTGCAGCATCGGCGGGCCAGAGCGGGCCAGCAATATCCAGAACATCAACGCCGCCTCCGACGACATCGCCGCGATCACGATGACGCAATCCCCTCAGATGCGCGCCAACGATCCGAACGAGATCAATACTCTTCCTGGCAATTACCAGCTCATTACCAACCGCGATCAAGCCCGCCAGTAAATCGGACATGCGAGAGATGGCATAGCTGCATCTTCAGCATAGCTCAAAACATAAAATGTGAAATATTTGTCCAATTATGGCCAAGATCGAGCATGTCGTGGTCCTGATGCTGGAGAACCGCTCTTTTGATTGCATGCTTGGGCGACTCTATCCGAAAAGTGAAACATTTGACGGACTTGACGGCGGCGAGCGTAATCCCTGGCACCGGCCGGACGGCGGGATCGAAGAGATCGGGGTATGGAACAGCGCGGCGATGCCACCGGAAGCAGCCTGTATCCCCGATCCCGATCCCGGCGAGTTGTTCCCCGACTTTCATACCCAACTGTTCGGGTTGAAGGGCGGTCGGACGCCGGACATGAGCGGGTTTGTCGACAGCTACATGCGCCAGCCGACGCCCGCCGGCTCCGATGCCCGCCCGCCCGATCCGCGCGCGGTCATGCACACTTTCACCTCCGCACAGGTGCCGATCCTGAGCCGGCTCGCCCGCTCCTTTGGCGTCTGCGACCACTGGCACGCTTCGGCCCCGTGCGAGACCTGGCCCAACCGCTTTTTTGCGCATTGCGGAACCGGCGGCGGCTTTGTCAACAATGAGCGCTCGCGCTTTCCGCGGCGCTGGCCGCGCACGATGCCGACGATCTTCCGCCGCCTCGGCCGGGCCGGCTACAGTTGGAGGGTCTATTTCCACGATCTGCCGCAGACCGCGACATTGCTCGACCTGTGGCTGTCGATCCCGATGCACTTCCACCTCTTCGAGGAGGTGTTCGCGGATGACGCCCGCAGGGGCCGGCTGCCAAACTACAGTTTTATCGAGCCGCGCTACTATCCGAGCCGGCTGACCGGAAAGGTGCCAAGCGACCAGCACCCGCCGTACAACATCGTCTATGGCGAGCAGTTGATCGCGAGCGTCTACAATGCCGTGCGCAGCGCCCCGACCTGGAAGCGCACCCTCCTTGTTGTCGTCTATGACGAGCATGGCGGCTGCTTTGACCACGTCCCGCCGCCGCCCGCGGTCTCGCCGGGCGGTCCCTATCCGGACGGGTTCACGTTTGACCGCTACGGGGTGCGCGTCCCGGCGGTCGTCATCTCCCCGTTTGTCGCGCCCGGCAGCGTTCTGCGTCCGCCCCGGCCGGCCGCAGGAGCGCCGGATTACCCGTTTGATCACACCTCGATCATCGCCACCTTGCAGAAGCTCTTTGCCTGCGGACCGCCGCTGACGCCGCGGGTCGCCGCCGCGCCCGATCTGCTCTCCACATTGACCCTCGACAATCCCGAAAACGACGGCCCCGAGCGGATCGTCGCACACCCGCATCGTCCGAGCCGGGAGGAGGTCCGCGCCCACGCCCGCCGGCCTCACAACCATCTGCAACACAACCTCTGGGCCCATGCCGGCGTGCCCGGAGCGGCCGTGCGGGCGATCGCCCACGGCCATCGCCTGCATCGGCGGCTGCGCAGGGGGAGCAGCGGCCGATAGGCCGGGGGCCAGCCGGCAATGTCAGCCAGCCTGCAGATGCCAGGCCGGTCCGGGGTTGCCAAGGCTCGCCTCGACGCGCACGACGCAGCTCTACGATCGCCGGCGCGACGAGGTCAGCCTCGATGAGGTCGAACGGATCGCGATTTGAGAAGTGGAAGTTGGATGGGTGCCAACTTGGTCGAAAAAATCGGAACTCCGCGGAGTCTTCTCTTCTCTCCGCTGGTGGCCAGATTCTTGGTCGATATTTTGATAAGCCCAGATCATGCGCAATTGGGCAGAAGATTATGTCGGCGTTCTATCTCCTCATACTCGAGACGACCCTTTACGGATTGCTCGCCTATGGTGCGGTCGCAGCGGCGAGGGTCGAAAAGCAGGCCGGCCGCGATCACTCTTGCAAGCATCTCCGGCGGGCCGCGGTGCTCTACGCTCTGCTCGCCATGTGTCATTTACTTCAAAACACATAAACCCGGAGGAGCGGGTCATGGTTCCCTATGAGCAGGCGAGTCGGTACTTTCACACGCTTCTCCGTTGGCATTTGGACAAGGGGACGCGACCGCCAGGGCATCGCCAGGGGTTGTGTTGGACTAATCGCACCTTTGCCAAAGCGATTACAGAGGCATTCAAGACGACCTGCGACGAAAGCGCGGTTAGGCACTGGACAACAGGGCGCCACCTGCCGGGAACAAGGCTTGACTACATCGAGCGCGTTCTCTTCGGCGATGAACCTCCACAGGGGCAATACGCAACATGGCGCGACGATTTTCGAGCCACATACGCTGAGGCGTTACGCCGCCGCGCGATGGGATCACGCAATGGACGTGTTGATATCCCCAATGAAGCGGATGAAGGTCTGTCCCCCATAGCGTACGACGCCATTTGGCCAAACGATGATATTTCATCAGGGCGAGACACACCGCCTAATTTAGATAACTGCATCAGAACACATCATATTATGGAGCTTACGAAGGAAGAACAGCAGAGAATCTACCGCCGCCCTAAAATGTATATCGGTCGGCGGTATCGTGTCCTCGTGACAAAGATCGGCCAAGCTGTCGGTGATGATTTTATCGTGGATCACGATGACGGCCTCGCTGTCGCGGCAGGCACAGAATCTGGCGACACGATTAGATTCCAGATTGCGTCTGGCAATCATTATATTCACCGCATCCACGCAGACGGTGTTCTCGCAGATAGGTTGCTTATACAATGCAGTCTCCAGCCCGGCTTGCACGACGCCGGCACGCTCACCAGGAAAGTCTTTGTGATCGAATGCCGAGGTAAATACAAAGAATTGACAACGGGTTTTGTTGATTTTTCCGGGCAGAGAGAATGGGCTGTAATTTGGCGATTGGTTCACATAGGCTAAAATCAATCCTGCAAGTGAAAGCCCGATTGAACTAGTACTACAGCCGGGTTTGAGCGTTAACCTCGGCATGAGGAGGAGCCGAGGATGAGCCGGGCGGATGCGGAGCGCTGGGCGCGGGGTTTGGACGAGGTGATGGAGCGGATC
>JBOHMF010000427.1:0-3914 GCA_050730055.1 Allostellaceae bacterium | reverse complement strand
TTCCGATCGGCGCCGATCGGAACCCGCGAATGCGACAACTCCGGGCGGCTACTCGTGCCAGACCCGGAGAGCCGGACCCGGCAATGACGATCGAGCAGGATCAGCGCGGCTGGCGGACGTAGCGCAGATAGGGTTTTGGCGCCCGGACCCCCTCGGGATAGAGCTTTTTCGCCTGCTCGTCGGAGACCGACCCGGAGACGATCACGTCCTCGCCCGGCTTCCAGTTGACCGGGGTCGAGATCGCGTGCCTGGCGGTGATCTGGCACGAGTCGAGCAGCCGCAGGACCTCGTCAAAATTGCGCCCGCTCGACATCGGATAGGTCAGCATCGCCTTCACCCGTTTGTCCGGGCCGATGATAAAGACCGCGCGGACGGTGGCGTTGTCGGCCGGGGTGCGGCCCGCGGCCCGCTCTCCCGCTCCTTCCGGCAGCATGTCGTAGAGCTTGGCGATCTTGAGTTCGGGGTCGCCGATCATCGGATAGGTGACCGGCGCGCCTTGCACATCCTCGATGTCCTTTTTCCAGCGCTGGTGGTCGCCGACCGGATCGACACTGAGACCGATGATCTTGCAGTTGCGCTTGTCGAATTCCGGCTTGAGGTACGCCATGTACCCGAGTTCGGTCGTGCAGACCGGCGTGAAATCCTTCGGGTGCGAGAACAGGATGACCCAGCCGTCGCCGATCCACTGGTGAAAATCGATGGTGCCCTGGGTCGTCTCGGCGGTGAAGTTCGGAGCTTCGGAACCGATCCTGAGCGACATCATCTCCCTCCTCTGAAACCTGCGGCCGCGATTGGCCCGACACCCGCAATCTCGCAGGCCGGCTCGGCCGATCTCGCGTGCTCCCCCATATAGGCAGGCTGCGGCGGGAGCACAGAGGCGCGGCGCCACATATATCACATAAATCTCGTGAAACCAGGTTTTCAATACATTATTTTTATGCCAAAATCGCAGTTGCGGCGAAAGCCGGCGCCGTCACGATGAAACTTGGCCGCTTATGCGCCGTTCTTCTGTAAGGGGTTTCCCACCCTCTCCAGGAG
The DNA here is from genome assembly GCA_050730055.1 of Allostellaceae bacterium. GTDB lineage: Bacteria > Pseudomonadota > Alphaproteobacteria > ATCC43930 > CGMCC-115725 > AP-15. The sequence goes on along the minus strand of JBOHMF010000427.1, from coordinate 2,876 downwards.
AACGGATATGATGTTCCCGCTTCGCATTCCTCGCCTCCGCCCCCTTCTGCTGTCGGGCGCGCTCGCCGCTGCCGCCGGGATCATGGTATCTGTCCCAAGCGGCCCCGCCCTGGCCCAGACCAACCCCTATTGCTACGCACCGTATTACAACCCCTATTACTGCCAATATTACTCCAGCTATTATGGCCACAATTACCCCTCTTACTCATATTATAATTACTCCTACCCTTATTATGATTATGGTCCTGCCGTCGTTGCCCCCTTTGCCTTCGGCCTGGGATTTGGTTTTGGCGGTGCGCCCTATTATCACGGCGGACATTATTATCATCATTATAACCGCGGCTTCGCCGGACGCGCGTTTCATGGCAACGGGCATTATGGTTTCCATCGCGTTCCGCTGTCGCGCGGCTTTGCCGGCGGTTCGTTTCACGGCAACGGGCATTTTGGCTTTCATCAGGTTCCTCTCGGCGCCGGCGGCGCTCGGGGAAGCGGTTTTCACGGTGGCGGCCATAGGGGCGGAGGCCACGGCGGCGGGCATCACCGCTGAGCCGGGGTCCGGCTGGCGCGACTCGCCCTAACCGACAGCGATGCGGAACCGGCACGGCGCCGGCGGGCTGCCGCAGGCGAGCGGCGTCCCGTCCGGACAGGTCAGAGAGACGCTCCACACCCCCGGGCTGAGCGTGGTTTTCTCCGCCCAGCTGTGCCATTCGAAAAAGCCGGTCCGGCGCACCTCTCCCGCGAGCCGGTCGGCCAAGCCCGGATGGCCGATCGCAAGGCGGGTCACCAGATCCGGCGCGCCGGGGGCAGCGCTGCCGGATTGGCGCTGCCAGTGCACCTCGATCGCGATCGAGCCGCGGGTGCGCATCTCTGCGAGCGCCGCCTGATCGCCGTCGAGCGTCATCGACAGGGTCAGCGATTGCCCCGCCGGCGCGCGCCCGGTCGCAGAGACATCCTCACCGTCGCCGCTGCGGAAGGACCAGTGCGTCACCGCAAGCGCGGACGGGGCAAGGCCGCCGCTTGCTTGATCGGGCTGCATCTCCGCGGGTCGGAGGCGCGGCGCCGGTCGCTGGACGGGCGCCTTTGCCGGCGCCGGCGCGAGCGGCGGCGGATTGACCCAGTTCGCGGCAAGGGTGGTAAAAGCCGCAACGGAACAGAGCGCCAGACGCCCTGTCCGAACGCGGCGCGACACGGGTCCGACCCCTTTGCTCATGGCGCTCTCGCTGTCGTCGGAGATCTTCCCAGCCCCCGAGCGGTCAACACTGCAGCCAGTCGCTCGGCCTCCGCGCGTTCTGTCGCATGATCGGAAAACCGCTCCCTTATGGCTGTGCGCCCGCTCCGTGATCAGGGAGCGGTCTCGCGTGCGATTTCGGCTGCTGCCGCGCGCGCCCGTGCGGCCCCTTCGCGCGCCATCTCGGCGCACAGCCCGGTATAGGCGATGGGATCGAGGAGAGCGGCGATCGCTCCGGGATCAAGATGGGCGCTGACGCGCGGATCGGCGGCGAGAAGCGCGGCGAACGGCTTTTCTTCGATGACAGCAGCCTGCGCCGCGTCATAGACGACATCATGAGCGTGCTGGCGGCCGATCTTGCCGCCGAGTTCGAGCATCACTGCCTCGGCCATGATGAGGCCGCCGCCGAGATCGAGGTTCGCGCGCATGCGCTCGGGATGCAGTTCGAGACCTTGCAGCACCGCGACAAGGCGGCCCAGCATGTCGCCGGTCAGGGTCGCCGCGCGCGCCTCGGCCGCCTCCATCATCAGGCTGGTGGTGCGGTCGGCCTCGTGCTCGGTCTGCATCGCTTCGAGGGCGAGCGGAACTGAGGCGCGGATCTCCGCCGCCGCGGCGATGATGTCCTGGCACAGCTTCGGGTTGCGCTTTTGCGGCATCGTCGAACTGCCGACCGTGCCGGGCGGTACCGGCTCTTCAACCTCGCCATACTCGGTCTTCATCAGCGTATAGATCTCGCGCCCGATCTTGCCGCAGGTCGCGGCCAGGAGCCCCTGGATCGTGATGTTCTCGGCGAGGTGATCGCCCAGGGTGCGCGCCGGCACGCGCATCGGCTGCATGGCGAGATGGCGCGCGAGAGCGGCCTCGACCGCTGGCCCCTGTTGCCCGAGCGAGGCAAAGGTGCCGGCGCCGCCGCCCAGCATCGCGACAAAGAGGCGCGGCGCTGCCTGATGCAGGCGCTCGACATGGCGCAGCATCTCATCGATCCACACTGCCGGTTTCAGGCCAAAGGTAGCGGGCAGCGCGTGCTGGCCGTGCGTGCGCCCGGCGATCGGCATGTCGGCGCCACGCTCGGCGAGATCGGCCATCGCTGTCAGCGCCGCGCCGATGAGGCGCAAAAAGGCGCGATGCGCCTGGCGCAGGATCAGAAGATCGCCGGTCTGGGTGATGTTCTGCGTCGTCGCGCCCCAATGCACCCAGCCGCCGTGCGGATCGCCGACAACGCGCGAAAGCTCCCAGACGAGCGGCACGATCGTGTGGCCGGTGCGCGCAAATCCCTCGTCGATGCGAGCACGGTCCAACAGTTCGAGCCGGGCCGCGCGGGCAATCGCCGCGGCCGCGGCCTGCGGGATGATGCCGAGTTCGGCCTCGGCGCGGGCCAGCGCCGCCTCGACATCGAGCCAGGACTGCCAGCGGTTTTCCTGGGCGTAGAGGGCGCGGATGCCGGGATCGGGCACGCGCGCGGCAGTTGGCAATTCATCGCTCATGGCAGGCTCGCGCTATGGTCGGAGGGTGGCTACCATCCTAAGAGGCAGTTTTCAGAATTCGCGAGCGAGCTTGCCCGCAACCAGGAATATGCAAGCGCTCTGGAGCAAGGATTGGACGATGAAGCCGAGCCGGTCATAGCGCAGAGCCAGCCGCCGGTTTTCCA
>JBOHMF010000426.1:0-3934 GCA_050730055.1 Allostellaceae bacterium | reverse complement strand
GCCGTGGCCAGTTGGTGGTCGGCGAGCCATTGCAGAAACGCGAAGAACGCGACCCGTTCCTGCCGAGCGCGGGCAAACGCGGCCACCTCGGGCGCGCGCGGATCGCGCATCGGTGCGGGCCACGCGGTCCAGGAAAAGAGCCGTTCGCGGCCGTAATAGTGCTCGTGCAGCGCCTCGAACCGGGTGAAATCCTCGAGCGAGCGCCCGCCCCTTTTCTGGAAGTCACGGAACTCCGCCCCGAGCGGACCGCGCGCGCCGCCGTCCGCGGCGAGTTCGCGGACGCAGAAACCGCGGTAAAGCGCTTCAAGGACGGGCCGCTTGCAGGCGGCCGCCGCGCCGTAATCAATGAGCGCGGCGCCGCGCGCCGCCGCGAGGGTGCGCAGAAACGCCTCGCGGCTCGTCAACTCCCGCACCACGGCGTCATCGGCAAAGCCGGGCACCGCAGTCACGTCGATGGAGAGAAGATCGATCCAGTTTCGGCTCGACGGCGAATAGGGGCTGAAATGCAGGGGCTCGGCGGCGAACCGCGCATGCAGCGGGCTGATGCCGAGTATGGCGGCGCCGCGGGCACCAGCCGCCTGTCCCAAGAGCGCGAGATCGGTGAAGTCGCCAATCCCCCAGTTCTCCTCCCGAAGGGCGACGCGCGATCCCTCGCGCGGGGGTGGGGCGCGGCGCAGCCCGTAAAGCTGGCAGGAGATCCCCCAGTTGCGGGCGCCGGGGCCGAGCGCATCGGGCAGATGGCAGCGCAGGGGCGCGACAACGAGCGCAAGCTCGGCCGAGACCCCGCCTGCGGCGAGCGCAAGTCGGTGATGGCCGAGCGGCAGCCCCGCCGGCAGCGGCAGCGCGTACCGGCCTTCCCGATCGGGTTCCAGCTTGATTGCGCCGCAGCGCTCGCTGCCGTTCTCCAGCCGGCACGACCATGCGATCGTACCCGTTGCCGGCGGCAGGCGCAGCGGCACTTTTGGCGCCGGGTCCTCCTCGTGGACGAGGTGCATCGGATCGAGGCCAAAGGGAGCCTGTCGCGCCGCCTCTGCAAGCTCCAGCCGGGCTCGCGCCGGGTCCGGCGAAAACCCGAGGGCGGCGATCAGCGCGCGGAGCGCCGCTTCGGAAACCGCGCGGGTCTCGCCGAGCGCGTCGGTATGGCGCAGGGCGATGCCCAGGCGCGCGGCAAGAGCGAGGAGCGCGTCCCGGCCGCTCATCGCGCTCCTGTGCGCCCCCGCCCCTCACGGCGGCGCGGCATCGCCCGCCCCCCCGCCCGCCGCCCGGTGCGGACCAAAGCCGGGATCACCGGCCTCGATCGGGGCGCGCGGCTCGCGATTGATAAACAGGACAAAGGAGCGGCCGCGCAGCCGGTACTTGTCGCCGGGATGATAGATCGGGCCGTCCGCGACAAGAGCGCTCGGAACGGCAGTATCGACGAGCGGCTGCCACAAGAGCGGCGCCGCCAGACGCGGCAGGACAAAGTCGAGATCGCCGTGATAGGCGTTCATCATCACGAGAAAGCTCTCGTCGATGTCGCGCTGGCCGCCCGGGGTGAAGAATTCGCCGGCGGCGCCGCTCAAGACATAACCGAGCGAGAGGGCGAACGGGTTGTTCCAATCGGCCGCGGTCGCCTCGGCGCCCGAGGGCGTGATCCAGGTGATGTCCTTGACCCCTGCTTCCGACAGCACCTCGCCGCGCAAAAAGCGCGGTCGCGAAAACACCCGGTGATCGCGCCGCAGGCGGATCAGAAAACGCACAAAGCGGCGCAAATCCTCATCGACCGGGCGGATGTTGTCCCATTCGATCCAGGAGATCGCGTTGTCCTGGCAATAGGCGTTGTTGTTGCCTTCCTGGGTGCGGCCGCTCTCGTCTCCGGACAGAAGCATCGGCACGCCCAGGGACAAAAGCAAGGTTGCGAGAAGGTTGCGGCGCTGGCGGTCGCGCACCGCGACAATTTCCGGACTCGCGTCCAGCCCCTCGACGCCATAGTTCCAACTGTAATTGGCGTCGCTGCCGTCGCGATTGCCCTCGCCGTTCTTCTCGTTGCGCTTGTCGTTGTAGCTGACGAGATCGCGCAGGGTGAAACCGTCATGGGCGGTGACAAAATTGATGCTGGCCCACGGGCGCCGGCCGCGAAAATCGAAGATGTCGGAGGAGCCGGCGACGCGCGAGGCGAGCACCGAGACAAGACCGTTATCGCCCTTCCAGAAACGCCGGACGGTATCGCGGTACTGGCCGTTCCACTCCGCCCAGCCCGGCGGAAAGTTGCCGAGCTGATAGCCGTGGCGGCCGACATCCCAGGGTTCGGCGATCAGCTTCAACCCGGCCAGCACCGGGTCCTGGCGGATGGCGTCAAAAAACGCGCTGCCCTGCGCGTACTCGCCATTCTCGCGCGCCAGGCTCACGGCCAGATCAAAGCGGAAGCCGTCGATGTGCATTTCCTGCGCCCAATAGCGCAGCGAATCCATGACCAGTTGCAGGACGCGCGGGTGGTCGAGGTTCAGCGTATTGCCGGTGCCGGTCGTGTCCTCGTAATAGCGCTGGTCCTCGGCAAGCCGGTAATAGGATTTGTTGTCGATGCCGCGGAACGACAAGGTTGGGCCGAGGTGGTTGCCTTCCCCGCTATGATTGTAGACGACATCGAGCAGGACCTCGATCCCGGCATCGTGCAGGCGCTTCACCGCGGTCTTGACGGCGGCGATCGAGGTGGTCGGCAGAAAGCGCGGGTCGGGGGCAAAAAAGGCGATCGTGTTGTAGCCCCAGTAATTGACAAGCCCACGCTCGACCAGATGGCGGTCGTCAACGGCGGCATGGATGGGCAGGAGCTCGATCGCGGTAACGCCGAGATCGATCAGATAGTCGATGATCGGCGGCGAAGCGAGGCCGGCAAAGGTGCCGCGAAAGCGGGGTTCGACACCGGGATGCTTCACCGTGATGCCGCGCACGTGAAGTTCGAGGATGATCGTCTCTTCCCAGGCCGTCTGCGGGCGGCGATCGTCGCCCCAGGTAAAGGCCGGCTCGATGACCCGGCATTTTGGCAGATTGCGCGCATTGTCGCGGCGATCAAAGGAGAGATCCTCGCGCGGGCTGCCGACCCGGTAGCCAAAGACGGCGTCGCCCCAGCGGACGCGGCCATGGAGCGATGTCGCGTAAGGATCGAGCACCAGCTTGTTCGGGTTGAAGCGATGACCGCCGGCCGGGTCGTAGGGACCGTGGACGCGATAGCCGTAGAGGAGGTTGGGGCGCGCATCGGGCAGATAGGCGTGCCAGACCTCATCGGTGTATTCCGGCAGCGGGATTCTGGCGTCCTCGTGCATCCCGGTGCGGTCAAACAGGCACAACTCGATCCGCTCGGCATGAGCCGAGAAGATCGCGAAATTCACCCCCTTGCCGTCCCAGTTCGCCCCGAGCGGGAACGGGCGGCCCGGCCACACCTTGCTCGGCGACGGCATCGCGCGCGGGTCCCGGTTATTCCTCGGCCGTAAAGATCAATACGCCAAGCGGCGGCAGGCGCAAGCACAGCGAGTAGGGATGGCCGTGCATCGGGGTGGGATCGGCCCAGACCTCCCCGGCGTTGCCGACGCCGCTGCCGCCATAGTCGCGGGCGTCGGTGTTGAGACGCTCGCGCCAGCGCCCCCCGCGCGGCACCCCGATCCGGTAGTTTTCGCGCGGCATCGGGGTGAAATTGCAGATGACGGCCGCCATTTCGCGCGGATCGCGGCTGCGGCGCAGATAGGAGAGGATGCTCTCCGCGCCGTTGGCGGCATCGATCCAGGAAAACCCTTCCGCCTCGCAGTCGAGACGATGAAGCGCCGGGGTCGCGCGGTAGAGCCGGTTGAGATCGCCGACGAGGCTTTGCAATCCCTGGTGCATCGGATCGGCGAGGAGGTGCCAATCGAGGCCCCAATCGTGGTTCCACTCGCGTTCCTGGCCCCATTCGCTGCCCATGAAC
>JBOHMF010000425.1:0-3951 GCA_050730055.1 Allostellaceae bacterium | reverse complement strand
ACCCTCGACGTAGAGCATGCACAAGGCGTGCCCGGCCTCGTGGTAGGCGGTCAGCTTTTTCTCGTCCTCGGTCATCACCATCGAGCGCCGCTCGGCGCCCATCATGACCTTGTCCTTGGCCTGCTCGAACTCGTTCATCCCGACCGAGCGCTTGCCTTTGCGCGCCGCCGTCAAGGCCGCCTCGTTGACGAGGTTGGCGAGATCGGCACCGGAGAAGCCCGGGGTGCCGCGGGCGATGATCTTGGCATCGACATCGGAGGCGAGCGGCACCTTGCGCATGTGCACTTTCAGGATCTTCTCGCGGCCGATGACATCGGGGTTTGGCACCACGACCTGGCGGTCAAAGCGGCCGGGCCGCAGCAAGGCCGGATCGAGCACATCCGGGCGGTTGGTGGCGGCGATCAGGATGACGCCCTCGTTGGCCTCAAAACCGTCCATCTCGACCAGAAGCTGGTTCAGCGTCTGCTCGCGCTCGTCATTGCCGCCGCCGAGACCGGCGCCGCGGTGACGGCCGACGGCATCGATCTCGTCGATAAAGATGATGCAGGGCGCGTTCTTCTTGCCCTGCTCGAACATGTCGCGCACCCGGCTCGCTCCGACGCCGACAAACATCTCGACAAAATCCGAGCCGGAGATCGTGAAGAACGGCACGTTGGCCTCGCCCGCGATCGCCCGCGCCAGCAGCGTCTTGCCGGTGCCCGGCGGGCCGACCAAGAGCACCCCCTTCGGGATCTTGCCGCCGAGGCGCTGGAATTTCTGCGGGTCCTTCAAATACTCGACAATTTCTTCCAGTTCCTGCTTGGCCTCGTCGATGCCGGCGACGTCATCAAATGTGATGCGGCCGACCTTCTCGGTCAAAAGCCGCGCCCGGCTCTTGCCAAACCCCATCGCGCGGCCGCCGCCGCCTTGCATCTGGCGCATGAAGAAGATCCACACGCCAATCAGGAGCAGCATCGGGAACCACGAGATCAGGATGCCAAACAGCGATGGCACATTGTCGTTGACCGGCGCCGCCGTGATGCGCACGCCCTTCTGGGTCAACAGGCCGACCAGGTTGGGGTCGTTTGGCGCATAGGTCGAAAACGCCCGGCTGTCGGTGAAATGGCCGCTGATTGTGTGGCCGCGCATCGTGACGTCGGCCACCTGCCCGCGCTTCACATCGTTGAGAAAATCGGAGAAGGCGAGGGTCGATTGCGGTCCGTGGTTTGAAGAGGTCTGAAACAGGTTGAAAAGCGCGACGAGAAGCAGCCCGATGACGATCCAGAGGGCCAGATTCTTGCCGAAATTATTCACAGCGAACACCTTTCTTGCCGAGCCGGGCGGCACCGGTTCAACCCTCGCGGCAGGGCGCCGGGCGCCGGACCCGCTCGCCTCCCACAGAGGTATACAGAGATAAGGATGACACCGATCCTAAACAACTGTAAAGCCGGCCCGCGTTAAAGGATTGGCTGATCTGAACAAAAACACGGGAGACACGGCTTCCGCGCGGCAATAGCCGAGGTGCGGAACGGCAAGGAGGCCGGCCGCGTCGCGTACCGCCGGCAGCACCGGGTAGAGAAAACGCGGCAGCGCCTCCGGCCCGTCCGCCTGGGCGCGCCGCCCGACCCGGCGATCGCACGCGGCGACCCCGAGAGCGGAGACCATGACGGGTCCCGCCGCCGCGGCCGGCAGGGCGACGGCAAAGCGCCGGTCCCACCAGCCGCTTGTCCCCGGCAACAGGGAAAGCGGCGCGGCCGCGTGGGCCAATTCGCGCAGGACCAGAAACCGCCCTCGCCACGGCGCAAAGCGGCAACCGCCGAGCGTATGCCCGCGCCTCTCGCCGGCCAGCGCCGCCAAAAGCCGCGCCACGCCGGCGCGGCGCGGCGGATAGCGGCCGCCCCCGATCGTCAGGACAAGGGCGGCCAGCGCCCCTTCGGCCAACTCGGCCGGCGCCGTCAGAAGGGCGCGATCGAGCACGGCAAAGCCCGCCGGGTGCAGCGCAACTGTCTCGGCCAGGAGGCGGTCGCGCTCGTTCTGACGGGTCAGACGCGCACGCCCGAGAGCGCCGATCTCGGCTGCGAGGCGCTCGTCCTCGGCAGCGGGCCGCGCCGCCGCGCGCAGCCGCGCGCGCTCAAAGACCGGATCGCGGTTGCTCGGATCGGTGATCCACGGCTGGCCCTCGGCCTCAAGCAGCGCTCTGAGGCGCGCTCTGGGAATGCCGAGCAGCGGGCGCACCAGACGGACCCCGTCGAGTTCGCGGATTGCCGGCATCCCGGCCAGCCCGTCCGCGCCGCTCCGGGCCCGGCAACGGATCAGATGGGTCTCGATCTGGTCCTCGCGATGGTGGGCGAGCAACAGGTGCAGGCAACCCCGCGCACGGCACCGCGCGGTCAGGAGATCGTAGCGCGCCGCGCGCGCGGCCTCCTCGATGCCGCTTGCCGGCTTGGCGCCGGCCCAGACCAGGATGTCGTGGCGGATGCCCCGCACGCGCAGCCAAGCCGTCAGGAGACGCAGTTCGGCCCCGCTCTCCGGACGCAGGCGATGATCGACCGAGAGCGCGCAAACCGCGCCGCCGCGCTGGCGTGCCCAGCGATCGGCGAGGATTGTCAGGGCGAGGCTGTCGGGACCGCCGGAGACGGCAACGGCGATACGGGGACGAGCCTCAAAGCGGGCCAGCCCGGCGAGCGCCGCGGCGAACTCGGCGTCAGCGAGCGGCCGTACCGGAGGCGCAGGCAAGCCGCTGCCGCTCTGCCACCGAGCGGGCCCGAACGGCGGCGGCGGAATGGGGGAAGGCATGATCGAGCTGGGTAAAAGCGAGACAGGCATCGCGGTGCTGGCCGCCGCGGGCGAGCGACATGCCGAGCCGCAGCAGATCCTCGGGCGCCTTTGCTCCTTTCGGATAGCGGCGGTATCCGGCGGCGAAGGCGCGCGCCGCCTGATGGTATTGGCGGCGCGCATAATAGGTCTCCCCGAGCCAGTATTGCGCATCGCCCGCCAGGACGCCGTTCGGGTGCTGCCGGACAAATTCGCGCAGCGCCGCCTCGGCCGCCGGATAATTCGCCTCTTTCAACAGGCCAAAGGCGAAGTTGTACTGGGCGGACGCCGGACCCGAAGGCAGGACACCGCCCTGCGGCGGATTTGGCGGACCCGAACCGCCGCGCGCGGCCGAACGCGGCGTCGGCGGGGTCAAGGTATCACCCTGGGAGAGCGCCGGCATCCCGGGCATCCCGGGCATCCCGGGCACCACGGGCACCACGGGCATCCCGGGCATCCCGGGCGCCGCAGGAGGAAGCGTCATCCAGGCGTAGCCGAGGTCGATGGTCATGCCCCGGCGGCGCTCCTCCGCCCAGCGGTCGGGCTCCATCCCGGTGAGGGCGCGGACCAGCGTGGACTTCCCGTGGTCCACGTGCCCGGCGGTCGCGACGACGTACATCAGGCGCCAGCCCGGTTCGCGGCGAGGATGGCCGCGGTGAGGCGGTCGTCGTCCTCCGGCGCTACCGACCTGAGGTCGAGCAGCAGCGCGCCCTTCTCTATGCGGCCGGCCACGGCAGGGACCTCGCCCCGGCGGACGGCCGGCCCGCACCGGAGCGGCAGCGCCAGCTTCTCGGGAAGCATTACCGCGGCGCTTGGCAGCGTGACGCCGGGAGCGCCGCCGCCACCGACCGCCGCCTCGCTGGTCACCACGCCGGCGGAGACATGGTGCCCGGCGAGAGTTGCCACGATCCGTTCTGCTCGATCGATGAGGGCGGCGGGATCGACGGTCAGCGAGCGGGCGACCGGCGGGAGGGGACCGGCGATCGTCGCCTCAAGGGCGGCGAGGGTCAGCTTGTCGACCCGCAGGGCACGGGCAAGCGGGTGCCGCAGCAGGCGGCGGACCAGGGGCTCGTCGCCGAGCAGTAGGCCGGCCTGCGGGCCGCCGAGCAGCTTGTCGCCGCTGGCGGTGACGAGGTTCGCGCCGTCGCTCAGCGAGGT
>JBOHMF010000424.1:0-3955 GCA_050730055.1 Allostellaceae bacterium | reverse complement strand
CGGGCAGGCCTATCTGAACATGGGTGGCGGGCGCAATTCCGACGAGGTCGCCTGCTGGCCCTCGGCCGATCTCGGTTTTATGGAGCCGGCGGTCGGCGTCAACGTGCTCTATGGCGTGCGCGAGGAGGACGACCCCGAGCGCTATCGCGCGCTCGTCGCCGAACTCTCGCGCGACACCTCGGCCTGGGCGCTGGCCGAACTCTACGAGGCGCAGACGGTTATCGATCCGCGCGACACGCGCGCCTATCTCGCGACGATACTCGACACGCACCGCCTGCGTCTCTCGGGCGGCGTCGGCCGCCACCTGATGGCCAATTGGCCGACCAGTTATTGAGCGCGGGGGCAAGCAATGGCGGAGATCCGCGTGCGGAGCGAAATCTCGGGTTCGGTGTGGAAGATCGCGGTCAAGCTCGGCGAGCGGGTCGCGGAGGATACGCCGCTCATAATCCTCGAATCGATGAAGATGGAGATCCCGCTGCTGGCGCCGCAATCGGGCGTGGTCAAGGAGATCCGGGTCAATGAGGGCGACGCGATCGCCGAGGGCGAGATCGCCGTGATCCTCGAATGAGCGGGGATGCGCGGATCGCGGCGGCGCGCGCCATCCTTGCTGCGGCGCGGGCGGCGGGCCGCTCTGCGCTGGAGGAACCGGAAGCCAAGCGCCTTCTCGCGCTGTGGGGGATCGCGGTGCCGGCGGGGGTTCGGATCGGCGCCGCCGAGCCGGTGGCATTCCGGATTGCCGATCTCGCGGCCCCTCTTGCGCTGAAGCTGATTGCCCCCGGCATCCTGCACAAAAGCGAGGTCGGCGGTGTTGCGCTCGGATTGGCCGATGCCGCGGCGGTCGAAGAGGCGCGCCGGGCGATGCTCTCATCCCCGATGCGCGCCGGGCGGCCGATCGCCGGCTTTCTCGTCGAGGAGATGGCGCCCCGGGGGCACGAGTTGGTGGTTGGCGGATTTTGCGATCCCCGCTTTGGCCCGGTCGTCATGCTCGGTCTCGGCGGGGTCTTTGTCGAGGTGCTGGAGGATGTCGCCTTCCGCCTCTGTCCGCTGCGACCCGAGGACGCGCGCGCGATGCTCGGCGAATTGCGCGGCCGCGCGGCGCTTGACGGTGCGCGCGGCGGCCTTGTCGCCAGCGCGCCGGCAATCCACGATGCGCTGTTGCGGCTCGGCGGCGACGATGGACTTTTTCCCCTCCTCGCCGGAGAGATCGCGGAGATCGACATCAACCCGCTGATCGTCTCGGCAAAGGGCGCCGTTGCCGCCGATGCACGGATCGTTCTCGCCGATCCTCGGTCTCCCTCTCCCCGCCTGCGGGGTGAGGGTCGGGGTGAGGGGCCTTTATCACCGGACATCTTCGCCCGCTTTGCCCCGCTGTTCTTCCCGCAGCGCATCGCGGTGCTCGGCGCCTCCTCCGGCGGCGGCGCGCCGGCCAATGCGGTGATCCGCCATATCCGCGGGTGCGGCTTTGCCGGACCGATCCACCCGGTCCATCCGAGCGCCGCCGTGGTCGAGGGGCTTCCCGCCTGTCGTTCGCTCGCGGACTTGCCGCAGCCCGTTGACTACGCCTTTGTCGCGATCGCCGCGGCGCAGGTGCCCGCCGCCCTGCGCGCCGGCACGGGAAAGGTCCGTTTTGCCCAGGTCATGTCGAGCGGTTTTGGCGAAGCGGAAGGCGGCCGCGCCCTCGAAGCCGAGTTGGTCGTGGCGGCGCGCGAAAGCGGGATGCGGCTGATCGGCCCCAACTGCCTTGGCACCTACTCGCCGCGCGGGCGTCTGACCTTTATCGCCGGGCTGTCGGGCGAGCCGGGACCGGTTGGCGTCTTGTCGCAGAGCGGCGGGCTGGCGATGGACGTGATGCGGCGCGGCGAACGCCGCGGTCTCGGCTTTAGCGGGGTCGTGACGATCGGCAATTGCGCCGATGTCCAGGCGAGCGAACTGCTCGAATTCCTCCTCGCCGATCCGGGGACGCGGGTTGTCGGCCTTTATCTTGAAGACGCCGCCGATGGCCGCCGCCTGTTCGAGTTGATGCAGGACTCTGCAAAGCCGGTCGTGCTGCTCAAGGGCGGGCTCACGCAGGAGGGCCAGCGCGCCGCGCTGTCGCATACCGGGGCGCTGGCGAATGACAATCGGATCTGGAGTGCGCTCACCCGCCAGACCGGGGCGGCGCTGGTCGAGACGCTCGACGAGTTTATCGGCGCGCTCCTGGCCTTTCAGCTTCTCGTGCCCCATCCGGCGCGGCCGAGCCGGCGCGTCGTCCTCTTTGGCAATGGCGGCGGCGCCAGCGTTCTGGCGGCCGACGCCTTTGCCCGCCGCGGCTTTGCCCTCGCTGCTTTTGACGCGGATACGCGATCGGCGCTTGCGGAACTCAATCTGCCGGCCGGGGCGAGCGTCCGGAACCCGATTGATGTGCCCGCCAATGTTCTGCGCCGCGACGAGGCGGCGGTGGCGCGCCAGATCCTCGCTGCGATCCACGCGGGAGGCGCGGCCGACGCCATTGTCATGCACCTCAACATGCCGGTCATCTTGAGCTACCGGGACAGCGACATGCTTGGCAACCTGATCTCGGCGGCACTCGCCGCCGGCGCGGGCGATCCCGGGCGCGCCCATCTGATGCTGGTGCTGCGCTCCGACGGCGAACCGGAGATCGAGGCAAAAAAGCAGGACTATCGCCGGCGCGCGCTCGCCGCCCGCATCCCGGTTTATGATGAGATCGAGGACGCCGCGGCGGCGCTCGCCGCCCTTGCCCAATTCGAACGCCGCAGGACGGACGATTCCGAGTAGGATCGGATCATGAAAACCATCCGCACCGTCTGTGCCCACGACTGTCCCGACATGTGTTCGTTGCTGGTGCGGGTCGAGGGCGGGCGCATCGTGCGCATCGACGGCGATCCCGAGCAGCCCTTCACCGCCGGCTTTGCCTGCGCCAAGGTCAATCGCGACGCCGGGCTGGTGCATTCGCCCGAGCGCGTTCTGGCCCCGTTGCGCCGCATCGGCGCCAAGGGCGAGGGCCGCTTTGCGCCGATCGGCTGGGAGGAGGCACTCGACGAGATCGTCCGGCGCTGGCAGGGCATCATCGCCGAAAGCGGCCCCGAGGCGATCCTTGGCTATGCCTACAGCGCTCATCAGGGGCAGATGAACCGCGGGCTGCTCCTCGGGTTGTTTCACGCGCTCGGCACCAGCCGGCTGATTGCCGGCACGGTGTGCGACACCTGCTGCGAAGAGGCGTGGAACCGGACGGTCGGACCGATCGGCGGGGCCGACCCGGAAGCGGTCGCCCACTCCGACCTTATCGTCTCGTGGGGCGCCGATCTCGTCGCCACCAACGTGCATTTCTGGGCCAAGGTCGAGGCGTCCCGCAAGCGCGGCGTCCCGCTCGTCGTCATCGACCCGCGCAAGAGCCGCACCGCTTCGCGCGCCGACTGGCATCTGCCGATCGCGATCGGCACCGACGCGGCGCTGGCTTTGGGTGTCATGCACATCCTGGTGCGCGACGGTCTTGCCGACCGCGATTATCTGGCGGCAAAGACGCTCGGCTTTGAGCGTCTCGAAGCCGAGGTCTTGCCGCGCTTTCCGCCCGCGCGCGTCGCCGCGGTCACCGGGCTGCCGCAAGCGGACATCGAGCGCTTTGCCGCGCTCTACGGCCGTGCTGGCGCGCCCTTTATCCGGCTTGGCGAGGGGATGACGCGGTTGGCGCGCGGCGGCGAGGCGCTGCGCGCGGTCGCGCTGTTGCCCGGCGTCACCGGCGCCTATGGCCGAAAAGGTGGTGGCGCCCTGTTGATGACCAGCGCCTCCTTTTCCCTTGATTACGACTTTGTCCGCAAGCCTTCGGGTCCTGCCTCGGCGCGCCTCGTCAATCATCTGCGGCTTGGCGAAGCTCTCCTAAATTTCGACAACCCGCCGATCCGCGCGCTCTTTATCGCCGCCAACAATCCGGCCGTGACCTGCCCCGACGCCGGCAAGG
>JBOHMF010000423.1:0-3969 GCA_050730055.1 Allostellaceae bacterium | reverse complement strand
CTTGTCAACACGGCTGGCGCACGTCCTTCATAAAACCCGACATCCAGGGTAGAGCAGGGTAGAGCAGGGTAGAGCGGGGTGGGGTGGGTCGAGCAGTTACCTTTATGGACCGTGAAAGCGACAGATCGCCTGATGAAGCAGAGGGAGAGAGTGACATTTTCCCAGAACTGCTGCTGTCGCGAGAAGTAGTGCTCCCAATTTCTTTCTCTTCCTCCATGGTACCAGCTATACGAATGGAGGAGATCGCAGAAGCAAGATCGTCAAGTCTCAGTGTCACTTGGCGAGGGTGCGGAGCCTTATCGATTGCGATTACTGCTAGACTATAAAGTTCATCATATATGGCGTTTAGAACATCTATTATTAATGTCGATGCACGATCTGATAACGAACGAGCCCCATCATTATAGATAGATGTATTGGAGCCAATGGACCTCAAATCTAAATACACAGCATGGTTGCCTTGAGACGTTACTGTCTCTGCAAGATATTTCAAAGCGTGAGTTTTTCCAGTCCCTCAGCGTCCATATATCACTTGGTTATTGGATGTAGAAAGTAAATTGAATAATGGCTCTGAGTCAACAAAATTACTAACAAGTATCTCATTCGCAGCACGCTCTGCACGTTTATTAAGATTTAAAAGTGCTTTGTGAAGGCGTCGAAGATTCTCATCGTGAGGCATTTTAGTTCATCTGTTTGCTTTGGGCAGTCAGTGCGCGGCGTCCCAGTCGGCTGCCCAGTTGGTCTCGACAACGAGCGGCACCGAGAGTTCGCAGTGGGGGGCGCAGGCGCCTTCCATCACCGCCTTGGCCACGCGGGCGGTCGCCTCGGCCTCGCTCTCGGGCACCTCGAACAGGAGTTCGTCATGCACCTGCAAGAGCATGTGCCCGGTCAGTCCGGCCCCGGCGAGCGCCTCCGGGACGCGGGCCATCGCCCGGCGGATGATGTCGGCGGCCGAACCTTGCAACGGCGCATTGATCGCCTGGCGCTCGGCCCCGGCGCGGCGCATCGGGTTCTGGTCGCGAATGCCGGGGATAAAGCATTTGCGGCCAAAAATCGTCTCGACAGAACCGGTGCGCCGGCACTCGGTCTTGATCCGCTCCATATAGGCGCGGATCGCCGGAAAGCGGTCGAGATAGGCGCGGATGTACTCGGCCGCCTCGCCCAGCGGCACGCCGATCTGCTGGCCGAGGCCAAACGGGCTGATGCCATAGATGATGCCAAAATTGATCGCCTTGGCGCGCCGCCGCGTCAGCGGGTCCATCCCGGCGATCGGCACCCCGAACACCTGGCTCGCGGTCAGCGCGTGGATGTCGAGACCCTCGCGAAAGGCGGCTTTCAGTTCGGGGATGTCGGCGACGTGGGCGGCGAGGCGCAATTCGATCTGGCTGTAGTCGGCCGAGAGCAGCACGGAGTCCTTTTCGGCGATAAAGGCGCGGCGGATGCGCCGCCCCTCCTCGGTGCGCACCGGGATGTTTTGCAGGTTTGGTTCGAGCGAGGAAAACCGGCCGGTCACGGTCGCGGCGAGCGCGTAGGAGGTGTGCACCCGCCCGGTGTCGCCGTCGATCTCCGCCGAGAGCGCGTCGGCGTAGGTCGATTTGAGCTTTGTCAGTTGCCGCCAGTCGAGAACCAGCCGCGGCGCCTCGTGCAGCGGCGAGAGTTGTTCGAGGATCGCGGCATCGGTGCCATAGGCGCCGGTTTTTCCTTTCTTGCCGCCGGGCAGGCCCAGCTTCTCAAACAGCACGTCGCCCAGTTGCCTGGTCGAGCCGATGTTGAAGCGGCTGCCGACCGCGGCGTAGATCGCCTCTTCGAGAGCGGCGATGCGTCGGGCAAAATCGCGCGACAGTTCGGCGAGCGCGGCGCGATCGACCTTGATCCCGCGATCCTCCATCGCCGCCACGACCGGGGGCAGCGGCCGCTCGATCGTCTCGTAAAAGGCGGTCCGGTGCTCGCGCACCAGCCGCGCCTTCAGCAGCAGGTGCAGCCGCAAGGCGGCGTCGGCGCGCGCGGCGGCAAAGTCGCGCGCCCGCTCCGGACCCACCTCGGCGAATGGGATCAGGCTTTTGCCGGTGCCAATCAGCTCCTTGAGCGGCGTGAGGTCATGCGTGAAATGACGCCGCACCAGGCTTTCAACCGTATGCTCGAACTGCCCGCCGTCGAGCACATAGGACATCAGCATCGTGCAGTCCCACGGCGCCGGGCTGACTCCGTGGCGCAGCAGCAGCCCCGCGGCGGCCTTCATGTCGTGGCCGATCTTCAGCACCCCGGGGTTTTCGAGAAGCGGCTTCAGTCGGGCGATCGCTGCCACAAGCGACAGCTCCCCTGCTCCCCCTCTCCCCCCAGTTGGGGGGAGAGGGTCTAATAAAACAGGGACGCTATTCTCGTCCGCCGTGCGATGCGCGAGCGGGACATAGGCGGCAAGACCCGGTGCGACGGCCAGCGCGAGACCGCACAGTTCCGGCCGGCGGCCGGGCCGCGCGCTGGTTTCCGGCCAGATTGCGACAAGGCCCGCCTCTTCGGCCATCTCGATCCAGTGCCGCAATCCCTCCACGCTCTCGACCAGCGCATAGATGTGCGGTGCCGGGAACGGCGGGATTTCCGGGATGACCGGCTCCGGCCGCTCCGCCGGCGCGGCGGCGCGGCCCGACAGCCGCGTTGCCATGCGCGCGGCAAGACCGCGAAACTCCATCTCGCGCAGAAACGGCAGCAAGCGGTCGGGATCGGGCGGGGCGACCCTGAGCGCCGTCAGCGGGCAGGGCAGCGGGGCATCGTCGTCGAGCCGGACCAGTTCCTTTGACAGCCGCGCCTGCTTCTCATAGTCGATCAGCGATTGCCGCCGTTTTGGCTGCCGGATCTCATGCGCATGGGCAAGCAAGGTTTCGAGATCACCATAGGCGTTGATCAACTCGGCCGCCGTTTTGACCCCGATTCCCGGCACCCCGGGGACGTTATCGACGCTGTCGCCGCACAGTGCCTGAACCTCGACGACCTTGTCGGGTCCGACCCCGAACTTCTCACGCACCTCGGCCTCGCCGATCGGCCGGTTGCGGATCGGGTCGAGCATCCGCACATGCGCGCCGACAAGCTGCATCAGATCCTTGTCGGAGGAGACGATGGTCACCTCGGCGCCCGCCGCAACCGCGTGGCGGGCGTAGGTGGCGATCAGATCGTCGGCCTCAAAATCGTCGAGCTCGATCTGGCAGACGCCAAAGGCCGCGGTGGCGTGCCGTACCAGCTTGAACTGCGGCACCAGATCGGCGGGCGCTTCCGGCCGCTGCGCCTTGTAGGCGTCGTACAGCCGGTTGCGAAAGGAGGTGCCGGAAGCGTCAAAGACCACGGCGATATGGTCGGCGTCGGTTTCCGACAGGAGCTTGGCCAGCATGTTGCTGAAGCCGAGCACGGCGCCGGTCGGCGTTCCGTCGGAGCGGGTCAGCGGCGGCAGGGCGTGATAGGCGCGGAAGATGAACCCCGATCCGTCGATCAGAAAGACGTGGCGGGGGGCGAGGGGAAGCGGCTCGTCCGCGATCTGCGGTTGCGGCTCCCGCGGCGCGCCCGCGATGATCTCGTTCACCGGCTCTCAGCCGTCATTGGCGGCGAAGGGCGCCGCACCCGCGGCCGTCGCCCCCTCCGGATAAGGAGGTCCTTCCGTGTCGGCGGGGGCCGGGATGCCGGTCGCGCCCTCGGCGCTCTCGTGCGGCTCGCCGGGCAACGCCTCCCCGGCATCAGCCATCGCGCGATTGACATAAAGGCGTGAGCAATAGGGGCATTCGACCTTCCCTGTGGGCATCAGGTTCAGATAGACCCGCGGGTGGCCGAGCGAACCGCCGCCGCCATTGCAGGCGACGACTCTTCCCTCGACAGAAATGGTTTCTAGCGGTGTCATGGAGCAGGAATCTTGCAGCCGGCGAACCCGCCTGTGCGCATAATCAGGCGAGCGGTCGCGATGATACGCCTTGCCGCAGCATGTTAAAC
>JBOHMF010000422.1:0-3970 GCA_050730055.1 Allostellaceae bacterium | reverse complement strand
GGGCCGGCAAGGGCGGCCGCCACCTCGGGTGCGACCAGGAGGCGCCCGCACCGCCCGGGCTGCGCCCGCGCCTCGCGCAGCAGCCGGCGCAGCGCCTCGTGCGCGACGGTCAAAGCGGTCTTGACCAGGGCGCCGCCGGGATCGGGTTCGAGCAGAACCTCGGCGAGCGGCCGGCCGCGCCTTGGCCGCACCAGTTCGAGATGACCGAGCCGGGTCCAGCCGAGGATCTGCGGCCCCGCCGGATCGGCGGCGAGCGCCGCGGCGAGGGCGGCGCGCACGCGCTCGCGCGCGCCGGTCCCGTCGAGACCGATAAAGTCGACGATCAGGCCGCCGCCGAGGTTGCGCAGGCGCATCTGACGGGCGATCTCCGGCGCGGCGGCGAGATTGACGGCCAGTGCGGCGCGGGCCGCGGAACCGGTCTCGGGGGTGCCGCTGTCGATATCGATCAGGACGGCGGCGCGCGTTGTTTCGATGTGGACCGCGCCGGCGGCGAGCGCGAGGCTCGGCGCCAGCGCCCGGGCAAATTCGGCATCGAGATCGATCGGCCACAAATCCTCGGGGACATGCGCAACGTCCGCGTCCGGAAAGGCGGTGCGCAACTGCGGCACCGCTGCCGGATCATCGACGATAATGGAGGACGGTGGCGGTACGCGCGCAGCGAGCGCGGCGGCCGGCGACACCGGCGGATCGAGGCGGCACGGCGGCTCCAGCCGGGCGGCGCGCGCGCAGAGATCGTGCCAGTGCTCCTTGAGGCGCGCCGCTTCCACTGCCATGACCTCCAGCGGCGCGGGTTCGATGACGGCGAGACCAAACTCGCCCTCGCCGGGAACGACCGCCGCACGCAACGCCTCTCCGTGCTCCGCCGGCAGCGTGTCGGCGGCGAGCAGACCGGAGCGGCCGACGACCAGTGCGACAAACCGGCCGCGCAGCCGGATGGCCGTCGTCACCTGCGCCGCCTTGCCGCCCTGAGCCTCACGGCGAACCTGCACGAGGACGCGAGCGCCTTCATGCAACCGGGCGCCGCGCGGAAACATCTCGCTCTGCGGCAGAAAGGCCGGACGCGCGCCGCCGAGATCGACGTGCGCGGCGGCGAGCGCCGGCACCAGCCGCTTGACCCGGCCGAGATGGATGGCGCCCCTCGCCTCGCCCTCGCCGCGCTCGACCAGGAGTTCGACCGCGGCACCGCCCTCGACGAGCGCGGTGCGCCATTCGCCCGGCCCCGCGGCGACAAACAGTCCGGCACTCAGCCGCCCGGGCACGGCAAACGATACCCGCGGCCGGCGAGAAGCTGGGCCGTCTCGCAAAGCGGCAGACCGACCACGTTGGAGTAGGAACCGGACAGCCACGGCACCAGCGCGGCGGCGCGGCCCTGAACGGCGTAGCCGCCGGCCTTGCCGCGCCATTCGCCGCTCGCCAGGTAGTCGCGGATTTCGCTCTCGCTGAGACGCTTGAAGGCGACGCGGCTCACCACCCGGCGCACGGTCAAGAGACCGTTGTGCCACAGCGCGAGACCGCCGTGGACGCGATGCCGGCGTCCCGACAAGAGTTCGAGACAGCGGCGCGCCGCCGCCTCGTCCTCGGTCTTGGGCAGGATGCGCTGGCCGCAGGCGACGACGGTGTCGACGGCGAGGACAAAGGCACCGGGATGGCGCGGCGCGACCGCCCGCGCTTTTGCTGCAGCCAGCCGCGAGGCGAGATCGGCCGGTGTCTCGCCCGTCATCGGTGTCTCGTCGATATCAGCCGGATCAATGAGATCCGGCGCGATCCCGATCTGATGCAGCAGTTCGAGACGGCGCGGCGAAGCCGAGGCGAGAACCAGCAGCGGGCGCGGCGCCACCCCGATCCTCGCTCAGCCGCGCAGGTGCAGCACGCAGATCAGCGTGAACAGGCGCCGCGCCGTGTGATGGTCGATCACCACCTTGTCGCCGAGCCGCTCGACCAGAAGCGCCGAAGCCTCGTCGTGCAGCGACCGCCGCCCGGCGTCGAGCGCCTCGACCTGCATCAGATTGGCGCGGCGGATCGCCTGGTAATAGCTTTCGCACACCATGAAGTAGTCCTTGACGAGGCGGCGAAAAGCCGCGAGCGGCAGCACCACGGTCTCGCTTGATCCGCCAGAAAGCGAGCAAATTTCTATATTCAATCGATTTTCTTCAAGCACCATGTGAACATCAAACGGGCCGATGCTCCCGGAGACCGGAGCAAAGCGGTTGTCGATCAAGAGATCGCCGATCGCCGCCGCGCGCTCATTGTCGATGTCGGGGCTGCGGCTCTTGACCGTGTGCTCGTCCAGGGTGATCCGGGCGATGCGCTGTCGCGGGTCGGACACGGCCGGGTTCATCCTGCTGCGGCGCCGAGCCGGATCGCGAGCGACAGCGCGTGCGCGGAGAGTCCCTCCGCCTCGGCGAGGCGGATCGCCGCCGGGGCGAGCGCCGCAAGGCTCGCGGCGTCGCAACGCACCAGCGAGGTCCGCTTCAGGAAATCGAGGACACCGAGGCCGGAGGCAAAGCGCGCGCTGCGCGCTGTCGGCAGGACGTGATTGGGGCCGGCGATGTAGTCGCCGATCGCCTCGGGGGTATGCCGGCCGAGAAAGATCGCCCCGGCATGGCGCACCCGCGCGGCCAGCGTGTCGGCCCGGGCGAGCGCCAGTTCGAGATGCTCGGGGGCGAGACGGTCGATGAGGGCCGGGGCCGCGTCAAAGCTGTCGAGAAGGATGATCGCGCCGTAATCCTCCCAACTGGCACGCGCGGTCCGGGCGCGCGGCAGGGTGTGCAGATGCGCAGCGATCACCGCCTCGACAGCGTCGGCAAAACCGGCGTCGTCGGTCAAGAGGATGGCCTGCGCCGCCTCGTCATGCTCGGCCTGCGACAACAGATCGGCGGCGATCCAGCGGGGATCGTTGGCGCGGTCGGCGACCACAAGAATTTCCGACGGTCCGGCGATCATGTCGATCCCGACCCGGCCAAAGACGCGGCGCTTGGCGGCGGCGACATAGGCGTTGCCCGGGCCGACGATCTTGTCGACCGGGGCGATGGTCGCGGTGCCATAGGCCAGGGCCGCGATCGCCTGGGCTCCGCCGATGCGATAGACTTCATCGATGCCAAGGAGTTGCGCCGCGGCGAGCACCAGCGGGTTGAGCACTCCGTCGGGCGCCGGCACCGCCATGACCAGCCGCTCGACCCCGGCGACCCGCGCCGGGATCGCGTTCATCAGGACCGAGGAAGGATAGGCGGCGGTGCCGCCCGGCACGTAGAGGCCGGCGGCGGCGATCGGGGTCCAGCGCTGGGCGAGATGCACGCCGGTCTCGTCGATAAAGTCGATCGGCGCCGGCACCTGGCGGCGATGAAACGCCTCGATCCGGCGGGCGGCGAGGCGCAGGGCGGCGAGCGTCTCGGGCGGCACGGCGGCGGCGCCCGCGGCGATCTCCTCCGGCGTCACGCGCAGACCTTCGGACTCCAGAGCGATGCGGTCAAAGCGGCGGGTGTAATCGAGCAGCGCGGCATCGCCGCGGCGGGCCACATCCTCGATAATGGCGGCGACCGCGGCATCGACATCGGCGGCGCCTTCGCGTTTCTGATCGAGGAGTGCGCGAAACTCCGCCGCAAACCCGGCCGCCCGCACCGACAATCGTTTTGGCATGGCCGTTCTCTACCCTCCTGCCGCCGCCGCGCCGGCGAGCGGCGGGGGGATCGCGGCGCGCAGGCGTTCGATCCACCGGCCGACCTGGCGCGGCCGCGTCTTCAAGGCCGGCCGGTTGACGATAAGGCGTGCGCTGACCTCGGCGATGCGTTCGATCTCGACCAGACCATTGGCCCGCAAGGTGGCGCCGGTCTGCATCAGATCGACGATGTGCCGGCACAGACCGAGCCGGGGCGCCAACTCGATCGCGCCGTTCAGCTTGATGCACTCGGCCTGAACCCCGCGGGCGGCAAAATGGCGGCGGGTGATCTCCGGGTATTTGGTCGCCACCCGG
>JBOHMF010000421.1:0-3992 GCA_050730055.1 Allostellaceae bacterium | reverse complement strand
GGACCGTAATGGCCGGGAAAATGGAGATCATTGCGCTCGAAGAGCATTACCTCGACCCCGAACTGAAGCCGCATTTCCGGGGCAATGACGAGACCCGGCAGCAGGATGTGGTCCTGCGCCTCGACGATGTCGGGGCGTTGCGCTTGAAGGAAATGGACGAGGCCGGGATCGATTTTCAGGTGCTCTCGCACGCCGCGCCGTCGTTGCAGAAACTCGACGCAGAAACTGCGGCAAGGCTGGCGCGCGGGGTTAACGACCGGCTCGCCGAGACGGTCAAGGCTCATCCCGACCGCTTTGCCGCTTTTGCCGCCTTGCCGACCCCCGACCCCAAGACCGCCGCCGACGAATTGGAGCGCACCGTCACAAGGCTCGGCTTCAAGGGCGCGATGGTGCACGGGCTGACCAATGGTCTCTTTCTCGACGACCAGAGGTTCTGGCCGGTATTTGAGCGGGCGGCGGCGCTCGACGTGCCGCTCTATCTGCATCCCTCGGCGCCGCACCCCGCCGTCATCGCGGCGTATTACCAGGATTACGTCGCGCGCTTTCCGATGATCCTGCGCGCCGCCTGGGGCTTTACCGTCGAGACCGCGACCCAGGGCATCCGCCTCATCCTCTCCGGCGCTTTTGACAAGTATCCGCGCCTCAAGATCATCCTCGGTCATTTGGGCGAGGGTCTGCCGTTTTATCTCTGGCGCATCAATATGGCCCTCGGACGCGCCGGCAACGCCGTCCTGTCGAGCGAAGGAAAAACCTTCCGCGATTACTTCTGCGAGCATTTTTACATCACGACGAGCGGGTTCTTTTCCGATCCGGCGTTGTTGTGCTGCATGATGGAAGTGGGGATCGACCGCATCCTGTTCTCGGTCGATTACCCCTTTGTCGCCAACCCGCCGGGGACAAAATGGCTGGAGACCCTGCCGATCTGTGCCGAGGACAAGGCGAAACTCTTGAACGGCAACGCCCGCCGGCTGCTGAAGCTGTAGCCCCTACCCTAACCCTCCCCCGCATGCGGGGGAGGGAAGGGAGGGGGCGAGGCGAGGAGGAAAGCGACGCCGGCACCGTCGGCGCGGCCGATCTTGAACGGCAGCTTGCGATCGTGCGCGCTAACGCGGCGGGTCCGGCGGCCGGCATTCTCGGCCCGGCCTCGGTGACATGGCAGATCGATCGCGAGGCGGCGATCTTTCTCGGCGCCGGCCGGGCGCTCCTGCTGCAACTCGCCCATCCCTGGGTCGCCGCGGCGATTGCCGAGCACTCGCGCTCGCTCGAAGACCCGATCGGCCGCTTTCACCGCACCTTTGGCATCGTCTTCCCGATGGTGTTTGGCTCGTGCGATCAGGCGCTCGCGGCCGCCCGCCGCCTCCATCGCCGCCACACCGCGATTACCGGCCGCCTGCCGCGCGCGGTCGGGCGGTTTGCCGCTGGCACACCCTACCGCGCCAACAATGCCGCGGCGCTCTCCTGGGTGCACGCGACCCTGGCCGAGACGGCGCTCCTCGCCCATGATCTCGTGCTGGCGCCGCTTGCGCCCGAAGCGTGCGAGCGCTACTGGAGCGAGCATCGCCGCTTTGCCGGGCTGTTCGGCATTCCCGAGGAGATGCTGCCCTGCGACTGGGCTGGGTTTGCCGCCTACAGCGCGGCGATGCAGGAGGGCGACACGCTCGCGGTCGGCGCGGAGGCGCGCCGCATCGCCGCCGCCCTCCTTGGCGGCCGGCTGTCGCCGCCATTCTGGTATCGCGCCGTGACCGCGTCCCTTCTGACGCCACGCTGGCGCGAGGAGTTCGGCCTGCCCTACGGTGCGGCGGAACAGCGCGTGGCCGGGCGCGCACTTGGCTTAATTCGCCGCCTCATCCCGTGGCTGCCGCCGCTCGTGCGCTTTGTCGGCCCCTATCGGGAAGCCTGCGCGCGCCTGCAAGGTCGCCGTCCCGGGCCGCTGACAACGCTGTCCAACCGCTTGTGGATCGGCCACGCGCGGATGGCGGAGTAACAAGGTCCGCCCGCAGGCTCCGGGGTCTCAACCTCACTCAAACCTCCGGGGCGGCGGCGATCTCTTGCAGGTGGGCGCGGGCCAGGGCGATCTCGCGGTCGAGCCAGCGGCAGAGCGGCGCCGAACGGGTGCCGTGGCGGGCGCGCAACTCTTCGTAGCGGACGATCTCGGCGGCGTACCATTCGCGGATCTGAGCCAGCACCTCGCCGCGCCCGGCCGCGTCGAGGATCGGCAGAAAGCGCAGCTTCAAGGCCAGCACAAGGCGATTGACCTCGACTGCGGGGGCGTGCAGCCCGGCCCGCAGCAGCCGCACCAGCGCCGCCTGCCCGGCCGCAGTGAGGCGCATTTCGGCGTTGTCGACCATGCCGGTGCCGCCGACGGCCTCGATCAGCCCCTCATAGCGCAGGAGTTCGAGCGAGGTCCCCATCAGATCGAGCGACTGGCCCAGGATGACGCCGGTGAAGTGCGCCACCTCGCGGGCGAGATCGGCATAATGCAGCGGCCCCTCGGCCAGCATGCCGAGTGCGGTCAGCCGCGCCGCCTGGGCCGGCAGCAGCGCGCGCTCGGTAAACACCACCACCCCCTCAGGCGGCGCGGCGCAAGGTCAGCCGGCTCCAGATGTCCGAGAGACCTTCGGCCAGCGCCTCGATATCGGCGTCGCTGTGAAACGGGGTCGGGGTGAGGCGCAGCCGCTCGGTGCCGCGCGGCACGGTCGGATAGTTGATCGGCTGCACATAAATCCGGTGGCGGCGCAACAACTCGTCGCAGGCCGTCTTGCAGCGCGCCGCGTCGCCGACGAGGATCGGGACGATGTGGCTTGCCGACGGCATCACCGGCAACCCGGCCTCGGCAAGGCGGCGCTTCACCAGCGCGGCGCGCTCCTGGTGGCGCTGGCGCTCGACCGGGCTCACCTTCAGATGGCGCACGCTGGCGAGCGCCCCGGCGGCGAGCGCCGGCGGCAGCGAAGTGGTGAAGATGAAGCCCGGCGCGTGGCTGCGCAGAAAATCAATGAGCGCCGCCGACCCCGCGACATAACCGCCCATCACGCCAAACGCCTTGGCGAGCGTCCCCTGGACGACGCTCGGCCGCTCGCGCACCCCGTCGCGCTCGGCGATGCCGCCGCCGTGCGCCCCGTAGAGACCGACCGCATGGACCTCGTCGAGATAGGTCAGCGCGCCAAACTGCTCGGCGACCTCGCAGAGTTCGCGAATCGGGGCGATGTCGCCGTCCATCGAATAGACCGATTCAAACGCGACGAGCTTTGGCCGATCCGGCTCGGCCAGCGCCAGGAGGCGCGCCAGATCGCCGGGGTCGTTGTGGCGGAAGACCTGCTTTTCGGCGCGGCTGTTGCGGATGCCGGCGATCATCGAGGCGTGGTTCAGCGCGTCGGAAAAGATGATCGCGCCGGGCATCTCGCGCGCCAAGGTCGAGAGCGCGGTTTCGTTGGCGACGTAACCTGACGTGAAGACGAGCGCCGCCTCGCGCCCGTGCAGATCGGCGAGCTCCTGTTCGAGCAGGAGGTGCAGATGGCTGGTGCCGGAGATGTTGCGGGTGCCGCCGGCACCGGCGCCAAGCCCTTCCAGCGCCTCGCGCATCGCCTTGAGCACGGCGGGATGCTGGCCCATGCCGAGATAGTCGTTTGAGCACCACACCGTCACCTCGGCGCCGATGTCGTGGGCAAAGGCGCGCGGGAAGCGGCCGCAGCGCCGCTCCAGATCGGCAAAGACGCGGTAGCGGCCCTCGGCGCGCAGGACGTCGAGCCGTCCCTTGAAAAAGCTCTCGTAATCCATCGCCTGTCGCGGGTCTATTTGAGCACCCGACGATACCACAACCGCCGGCCGGCGCCGCGGCCCCTGGTGTCGCGGCCGGAGCTATTTTCCCGGTATGCAGCGGAATGTCGCCCGCGCCGGCAGCAGCAGCGGACAATGATTGAGGCGCAGATCGGTGGCGAGATAGGCCGCGACCGTATGGGCCTGGCATTCCCGCTGGGCGCGGGCCAGCACCGCGG
>JBOHMF010000420.1:0-3997 GCA_050730055.1 Allostellaceae bacterium | reverse complement strand
GGACTGACAACGCATGCTGCTCGCGATCAACGCCAACAATACCAATACGGTGTTTGCCGTCTGGGACGGCGATCGGCTCAGAGGCGCCTGGCGCGCTGCCACCGACGCAAGGCGCACCGCCGACGAATACGTGGTGTGGCTCGACCATCTGCTGACGCTGGAAGGGCTGCGGCGGCAGCAGCTCAAGGGCACCATCATCGCCAGCGTCGTGCCCGAGGCCAACTTCAACCTGCGGCGGCTGTGCCGCCATTATTGCGGCAGCGAGCCGCTGATGGTCGGCGACCCCGGCGTCGCGCTTGGCGCCCGTGCAATCATCGACCGGCCGGAGGAGGTCGGCGCCGACCGGTTGTGCAATACCGTCGGCGCGCATGATCGTCATGCGACGCCGCTCGTCGTCGTCGATTTTGGCACGACCACCAATTTCGATGTGGTCGATGCCGCGGGAAACTATTGCGGCGGCATCATCGCACCGGGTATCAACCTGTCCAATCAGGCGCTCCATCTCGCCGCCGCCAAATTGCCGAGCGTGCCGATCCGGCGCCCGGAGCGGGTGATCGGCACCAGCACGGTGGCGTGCATGCAGTCCGGTATCTTCTGGGGCTATGTCGGTCTGATCGAAGGTCTCGTCGGACGTGTCAAGGAGGAATTCGGCATGCCGATGAGCGTTATCGCCACCGGCGGTCTGGCGCCCCTGTTTGAGGGGGCGACAGCGGCCATCGACTGTATCGATCCCGATCTGACATTGTGGGGATTGCGCCTGATCTACGGCCGCAACAAGACCCGATGAACGATCTGCCGTACTCGCCCGCGGCGCGGCGGCTCGCCACCGAACCGGCGGAAGCCGATCCCGGCGCCCTGCGCTTTGTCGCGCTCGGCGGAGCCGGCGAGATCGGCATGAACCTCAGTCTTTACGGTTATGGCGGCGACTGGCTGATCGTCGATTGCGGCGTCACCTTTGGCGATGATTCGCAGCCCGGTCTCGACGTGGTGATGCCGGACCCTGCCTATATCGTCGAGCGGCGCGACCGCCTTCTCGGCATTGTCGCGACCCACGCGCACGAGGACCACATCGGCGCCATTCCCTATCTGTGGCGGCTGCTGCGCTGCCCGGTGTGGACCACGGCATTCACCGCCTCGGTGCTGCGCGCCAAGCTGGCCGAGGCGGGCCTCGCCGAAGCGGTTGAGATCAACGTGGTCCCGCTGTCGGGACGGTTCACGATCGGGCCGTTCGCCCTCGAACTGATCACCGTGACCCATTCGATCCCCGAGCCGAACGCAGTTGTGGTGCGCACCCCGGCCGGCATCGTGCTGCATACCGGAGACTGGAAATTCGACCCCGACCCGCTGATCGGCCCGTGCGCGGACGAAGCCGCGCTGCGCCGGCTCGGCGACGAGGGCGTGCTTGCGATCGTCTGCGACTCGACCAATGCCTTGAAACCCGGCAGTTCGGGGTCGGAGGCCGATCTGCGCCGCTCGCTGACCGAACTGGTCGGCCGTTATCCCGATGTTCGGGTCGTCGTCGCCTGCTTTGCCTCCAATGTGGCCCGGCTGGAGACGATCGCCCACGCCGCCGCCGCGCACGGCCGCAACGTCGCCCTTGTCGGCCGCTCGCTGTGGCGCATCGAGAAAGCGGCGCGCGAGAACGGCTACCTCGCCGGGGTGCCGCGCTTTCTGACCGAGGACGAGGCGGGCTATGTCCCGCGCGACAAGATCCTGTTGATCTGCACCGGCAGCCAGGGCGAGCCGCGCTCCGCTCTCGCCCGCATCGCCCGCGAGGATCACCCGAGCATCGCACTCGAACGAGGCGATGTCGCGATCTTCTCGTCCCGGCTCATCCCCGGCAATGAGCGGCCGATCGGCCGCTTGCAGAACGGGCTCGCCCGGCTTGGCATCGAGATCGTCACCGAGGCGGATCATTTTGTCCATGTCTCGGGGCACCCGGCGCGCGACGAGTTGGCCCGCATGTACCAGCTCGTCCGGCCGCAGATCGCCATTCCGGTGCACGGCGAACCCCGCCATCTGCTCGCCCACGCCCGGCTCGCCGCGGAGTGCCAGGTTCCCCGGCAACTGGTCATCGGGAACGGCGATGTCGTCCGGCTCGCGGCCGGCGGCGCCGCGGCGATCGTCGATGCGGTTCCGACCGGGCGGCTCGCCTCCGACGGCAAGGGGCTGTTGCCATTGGGCGGCGCGGCGTTGAAGGATCGCCGGCGCCTTGTGTCTGGCGGCAGCACGGTCGCCAGCCTTGTTGTCGATAAAAGAGGCCGGCTTGTGGCGCCGGCGGCGCTCTCCATCCTCGGTCTGGCTGAAACGCCGGCTGTCGAGGCCGCCGTGCCGGCTCTGCAACAGGCGGTGGCGCGCGCGCTCGACGAGGTTCCGCCCGCCGCGCGCGGCGATGACGAGGCGGTGCGCGAGGCGGTGCGCCGGGTTCTGCGCCGCGCTCTCAGCGAGCGCTTTGGCAAAAAGCCGCTGGTCACCGTCCAGTTGATCCGTTTGTAAAGGTGTCGCGATGATCGGCCGGCTCAATCATGTCGCGATCGTGGTGCCCGATCTCAAAGCGGCGAGCGCTCTCTATCGCGATGCGCTGGGGGCGCGGGTCGGCGCACCGCAACTGCTGCCCGAGCATGGCGTCACTGTCGCCTTTGTCGAATTGCCCAATACCCGGATCGAACTCTTGGAGCCGCTCGGCGCCGGGTCGGCCGTGCACGGCTTTCTCGACCGCAATCCCGCGGGCGGGATGCACCATCTGTGTTACGAGGTCGCGGATATCCGGGCGGTGCGCGACCGGCTCTGTGCCGCCGGCGCTCGGGTCCTGGGCGACGGCGAACCGCGCCGCGGCGCCCACGGCAAGCCAGTGCTGTTCTTGCACCCAAAGGATTTCTGCGGCACCCTGATCGAGTTGGAAGAGGCGTAACCGCGTTCCGGCAAGCCCGCCCCATCTGCGCTCGTCATGAACTGGTTCAACGGCATCGTCGTCTATGTCCTGGTGTGGTGGGTGACGTTGTTCGCCGTGCTGCCGCTATGGGTGAAACCTGCCGATCCCGATGATCCGGCTCACGCCGCCGGTGCCCCCCGGCATCCGCATCTGGCGCGCAAGGCGGCGGTCACCTCGGCGCTGACGGCGGTGATCTGGATCGGCATCTTCGCCCTGGTCAATTCGTCTGCGCTCAATCTGCGCGGCCAATAGAGTGAGCGCGGCCTACTGCCGGAGCGCCCCCGGCCATCCGCTCCACGCTCCTTATCACGATGCCGAATACGGCTTCCCGGCGCATGAGGAGAATGTGCTGTTTGAGCGGCTTGTTCTCGAAATCAATCAGGCCGGTCTGTCCTGGCTGACGATCCTCACCAAGCGCGCTGCGTTCCGGTCGGCCTTTCGGGATTTTTCGGTCGATCGCGTCGCCGGCTTTGGGGACGACGATATCGCCCGCCTGATGGCTGATCCGGGCATCATCCGCAATCGCCAGAAGATCGCCGCAACGGTCGAGAATGCCCGCCGCATCCAGGCCTTGCGATCCTCGCACGGCTCCTTCTCCCGGTGGCTCGACGCCCATCATCCGCGCCCGCTTCCGGAATGGACGCGGCTGTTTCGCCAGACCTTCCGCTTCACCGGGGAAAAGATCGTCGAGGAGTTTCTGTTGAGCCTCGGCTATCTGCCGGGGGTGCACGAGGAGGATTGCCCGGTTTATGCGCGCATCCTCGCGCTCGCGCCGCCGTGGACGCGCGCATGACGGCGGCGATCCCCTGACTTGGGATCGCGCGGCCGGCTCTTCTGTTGACTCCCGGACGCAGGCTCCAGGGGAGAAAGGGATGCCGCGGGCTGGCGAAATCCGGTTGCCCCGTGCCGCCGCCGGTGTTGTCTGTCTCGCCGCCGTCGGGCTGGTGCTGCTGGCCGCTCCCGGCGGGGCCGGCGGTCCGGCGCAGACAGCGTCCAGGTAGGCCCGGGCCACCTCGTCGCCGAGCTGGATGATCAGCGAGGTGTCCGGGCCGGCTACCGGCACCG
>JBOHMF010000419.1:0-4003 GCA_050730055.1 Allostellaceae bacterium | reverse complement strand
CGGTCTCTATGAGATGGGCGACGCGCTCGGCGAGACCGAGCGTTTTGCCGCGGAGCCGCAGATGGCGGTGGCCGACATTGATCTCGGCCGCCTGCGCCAGGAGCGGATGCGCGTCAACACCTTTGGTGAATGCGCGCGCATCGCTGGCGGCGCGCCGTTCCGCACCGTCGCCCTTGATTGCGTGCCGCCGGCCGAGCGGCTCGACCTCAAGCGCGGGATCGAGCGTTTCCCCTATGTCCCGGCTGATTCGGCGATGCTGCGCGACAACTGCCATGAAGCCTACAACATCCAGATCCAGGGGCTCGCCCAGCGGGTCCGTGCGAGCGGGGTCGAGAAGCTGGTGATCGGAGTGTCCGGCGGTCTCGATTCGACCCAGGCGCTGATTGTCGCAACGCGCGCGATGGACCGTCTTGGACGACCGCGCAGCAACGTGCTCGCTTACACTCTGCCGGGGTTTGCTACCAGCGCGGCGACAAAGAAAAACGCCTGGCGGCTCGTGAAGGCGCTCGGCGTCACCGGCGGCGAGATCGACATCCGCCCGGCGGCGCGCCGGATGCTGGAGGATATCGGCCACGCCGCGGCCAGGGGCGAGGCGCACTACGACACCACCTACGAGAATGTCCAGGCCGGGTTGCGCACCGATTATCTGTTCCGCCTGGCCAACCACAACCGCGCCCTCGTTGTCGGCACCGGCGATCTGTCGGAACTGGGTCTCGGCTGGTGTACTTACGGCGTTGGCGACCAGATGTCGCACTACAACCCCAACGCCTCGGTTGCCAAGACCCTGATCCAGCACCTGATCCGCTTTGTCGCTGCCTCCGGCGAGGTGAGCCGGGAGACGGTGCGGGTGCTGGACGATATCCTCCTGACCGAGATCTCGCCCGAACTGGTGCCGCCCGGCGCCGATGGCGCGATCCAATCGACCGAAAGCGTCGTCGGACCCTACGCCTTGCAGGACTTCAACCTCTATTACACGACGCGCTACGGCTTCCGGCCGTCAAAGATCGCCTATCTCGCCTGGAACGCCTGGCATGACGCAGGCGCAGGGGTGTGGCCCGTCAACACCCCGGATGCGGCGCGGCGCGCCTATTCGCTCGCCGAGATCAAGGGGTGGCTGCGCGTCTTTCTCGTCCGCTTTTTCCAGTTGAGCCAGTTCAAGCGCTCGGCCCTGCCAAACGGCCCAAAGATCTCCTCCGGCGGGTCGCTGTCGCCGCGCGGCGACTGGCGCGCCCCCGCCGATGGCAACGCCGCGGTCTGGCTCGCCGAACTCGAAGAGGCGGTGCCGGATAGCGAGTGAGCGCAACGGGGGTTTTTGGACATGAGCGTTGACGATAGCGAAATGCCGCCCGTCATCCGGCTCGGCGGGCACGAGGTCCCGCGGGATTGGCCGGTCCTGGGAGAATCGCGCCGTACATTTCTGGAAAAGCTGACCGACGGGTTCTTTGCCGCCTACATGGCGGGGGACGTGATCATCGATGTGGGGTATCGCGGCTACGACGATGATGCGGTGCCGATCCTGCCCCATGCGATCGGGGTCGATCTCGATTACCCGGGGTATGACGGCGTCCACCTGCCGTTCCCGGATGGGAGCGCGGATGCGATCTATTCCAGCCATGCTCTTGAGCATATCGCCGATTACCAAGGGGCGATCCGCGACTGGCACCGGGTCGTCAAGGAGGGCGGATTTATCATCTGCGTGGTGCCGCACCAGTTTCTTTACGAAAAGCGGCGGGAACCGCCCTCAGCCTGGAACGCCGACCACAAGCGCTTTTACACTCCGGCCTCCCTGCTGCGGGAATTTGAGGAAGCCCTGGAGCCAAACAGCTACCGGGTGCGCCATCTGCGCGATGGAGACGAGGAGTACACCTACGATATCGGGCCGGAACGCCATGCCCAGGGTGCCTATGAGATCGAGCTTGTGGTGGAGAAAATCGCCAAGCCGGCCTGGGACCTCGCCGGCGCCATAACAATGCCGGAGCCGGAGAAGGAACCTGAAGCCCGCCGCCGGGTGTTCCCGTGGCGGCGCCGGGCGCGCCGCCGCCAGGAGGAATAGGTCAAAAAAGCAGGAAACGGCCCCGATCGGAGCCGTTTCCCGTCCCCCTCCTCATGTGGCGCGGAAGCCCGCCTCCCGCCCGTGCAAGACCCCTTCCTCGCCGGGCCACGGCCCCAACCAGAGCTTCGCCGTGTCGGCCACACGCAGAGAGGATATCCCGCCCACCAGCGCCCGCAAGGACCCCGCCGGTTTTCACCGGGTTTATCCCCATAAATATGATCCTGCCGGCTCTTTATGCCCGCGATTCCCCGCTTCGCCCACAGCTTTATCCACAGCCGCCGAAGAAGTCCGGGCACACCCTCAAGAGTAACAATAGTTTACGCGATAGCAGTTGCGCACGGGCGCAAAACGTGCCGGAGGAGCGGTGGATAACCGATAGCGGACATTTTGGGCAAAGGGGTGCGATCTCACGCCGTCTCTTCGAAAATCTCGCGGCCGATCAGCATGCGGCGGATCTCGCTCGTGCCGGCGCCGATCTCGTAGAGCTTGGCGTCGCGCAACAGGCGCCCGGTCGGAAACTCGTTGATGTAGCCGTTGCCGCCCAGGATCTGGATCGCATCGAGGGCGACGCGCGTCGCGCTCTCGGCGGCGTAGAGAATGGCGCCGGCGGCGTCCTTGCGCGCCGTCTCGCCGCGGTCGCAGGCCCGCGCCACCGCATAGACATACGCCTTGCAGGCGTTCATCGCGGTGTACATGTCGGCGATCTTGCCCTGGATCAGCTCAAACTCGCCGATCGCCCGGCCAAACTGTTTGCGTTCGTGGGTATAGGGCACGACGACATCGAGTGCGGCCTGCATGATGCCGAGCGGCCCCGCCGCCAGGACGGCGCGCTCATAGTCGAGACCGCTCATCAGGACGCGCACGCCCTCGCCCTCGGCACCGAGCACGTTGTCCGCCGGCACCTCGCAGTCCTCAAACACCAGTTCCGATGTCGGCGAGCCGCGCATCCCGAGCTTGTCGAGCTTTTGCGCCGGGCGGAAACCCTTGAACCCCTTTTCGATCAGAAACGCGGTGATGCCGCGCGCGCCCGCTTCGAGGCGGGTCTTGGCATAGACGACAAGCACGTCGGCGTAATGCCCGTTGGTGATCCACATTTTTGTCCCATTGAGGACAAAGCGGTCGCCCTTCCGGTCGGCGGAGAGCCGCATCGAGACGACATCCGAGCCGGCGCCCGGCTCGCTCATCGCCAGCGCCCCGACATGTGCGCCGGAGATCAATTTTGGCAGATATTTGCGCTTTTGCGCCTCCGTGCCATTGCGGCGGATCTGGTTGACGCAGAGGTTCGAGTGGGCGCCGTAGGAAAGGCCGACCGAGGCCGAGGCGCGGCTGACTTCCTCCATCGCGACGCAATGGGCGAGATAACCCATCCCGCTGCCGCCGTATTCTTCTTCCACCGTGATCCCGTGGAGACCGAGGCTCCCCATTTCTGGCCACAATTCGATCGGGAAGCGGTCGGTCCGATCGATCTCGGCGGCGAGCGGCGCGATCTGGTCGGCCGCGAAATCGCGCACCGTGTTGCGCAACAGGTCGATCTCGGCCCCGAGGCCGAAATCGAGCGCGGGAAGACGAGTGTTTTGCATCGCCTCAGCCGCTCAACGCGCGGCGTACAATGGTGCGGTCGAGAAGACTCGAACTTCCACAGGGTTTCCCCTACAGCGACCTCAACGCTGCGCGTCTACCAATTCCGCCACGACCGCACGGCGAAGGGCGGCGTTGCATCGCCGCGCGTGCGGTGATTTAGCAAAGCCGCCCCCCCATATCAAGGCGGCCATGACAAGGGATCGGATCGCGAGCGGCCCGCAGGGGATTGAATGGCGCATCAGCGACGGCGCCGTCTCATACCCGGAAGCGGTCGCCGCGATGGAAGAGCGCGTCGCCGCGATCCGCGCCGGCGCCGCGCCGGAACTCGTCTGGCTCCTGGAGCACCCGCCGCTCTATACCGCCGGGACC
>JBOHMF010000418.1:0-4006 GCA_050730055.1 Allostellaceae bacterium | reverse complement strand
GGTCAGCACCGCCTTTATGAAGTATAACACCAGCTCGCCCGAATCGATCGACAATCAAAGCAGCGGGTTCTATGCGGGCCTCTCCGTGGTCGGCGGGGTAGGAGCGGCTACGATCAGCACGTTCAATACGGCGACCGGCGCGCTGGCCCACACCTACAGCGTCACCGCCGGCAACGGCACCGGCGGCACGGACTGGGTCGATGTCCACAATGCCAGCACCGGCCAGATCATCTATGACGGCGAGGGCACACATATCCTGAGCGCGATCCTGAATGCAAACGGCACCACGACCCAGCTTGCCGACTTCACCTCCGCCGCCACCGAAGCCGCGCTCAGTCACATCTTTGCCATGCGCACCATCGTCTCGGGCGCCGACGCCGGCGACGTCCTGGTGGCCAACAGCGGCGATGTCGTCCTGCTCGATGCTGCGGGCGACATCATCAAGACGTATCTGTCGGGCAAAGCCTCCGGTTTCTTTGCCCTCAACCTCGATCCGAACGGGACCGATTTCTGGACCGGCGACGACGCGACCGGCAACATCTTCGAGGTCAATATCGCCACCGGCGCGATCGACAACAGTTTCAGTACCGGGACCGGCGCGAGCACCCTCTACGGTCTCACGGTCTTTGGCGAGCAGCACACCGGGACGGTTCCGGAGCCGACCTCGCTGGCCCTGCTTGGCGCCGGTCTTGTCGGGCTCGCTCTGGTGCGGCGGCGGCGCAAGGCTGCGTAAAGAATCCTGACACTCTGCGATCCTCGGCGGCGCCTTCGGGCGCCGCCATTTTTTATCCGACACCCCGAGCGCTCGCCACGACATGATGTCCGCTCCGATGCACGCCTTCGGCCATCGCCGGCCCGCGCCGGCCGTGGCAAGCTGGACATCGCCCGGTCGAGCAGCGAAAATCGGCGTGCTCTGGCCGCGGAGGCGTTCACCGTGAACCGACCTGTGCAAACTTCCGACAGAGGCGGCCCGGCGCGGCGGCGGTCTGGTCCGCCGCGAGCGGTTCTGGCCCTGTTTCTGGCCGCGCTCGCGGCGGCAGTTCCGGGCCGGCCGGCAGCGGCGGGGCCGCTGCTGCCCGCCGAACCGCAATTGATGGTCGGTCCAAACGCCGATGCCAAAGCGCATCTGCACGCCGCCGCCGCGGCGCTGCAAAAACACGATCTCGCCAAAGCCGATGCCGAGTACCACGCCGCCGCCGCCGCCGCGCCGACCGCCCCCGACCCGCTGGTCGGGTTGGCCGACGTGGCGATGCGCCGGGGCGACAGGAAGGGGGCTCGGGAGGATCTCGACAAGGCGCTGAAGCTCGCCCCGGCCTCGCCGCTCGCGCACAGCGCAATGGGCGCCTATCTGTGGGCGACAAAGGATCTGAAGGGGGCGCAGGGCGAGTTCGACAAGGCGGCAGCGCTCGACCCGAAATCGGCCAAGCTGCGCCTCCAGCAGGGAAATTTTTACGCCGCCGCACTGCGCGATGCGGCGGGTGCGGAACAGGCCTATCGCGCCGCGATCGCGCTCGCCCCCAAGGATGCCGCGACCCATTTTGCCCTCGGCAGTCTGCTGCTGCAGACCCGGAAATTGCCCGAGGCCAAAGCCGAATTGAAGGAGGCGACGCAGCTGGCGCCGAACAATCCGCTCGGCTGGACCCTGCTCGGCGCCGCCGAGCAGGGTCTGGGGGAATACGACGATGCGCTGCGGGCTTTTGACGCCGCATCGAAGATCGCGCCCAAATTCCTCGGACCCCGGATCGCGCGCGGCGAGGTCCTGCTCGCCCAGGGCCGGACCGATGCCGCGATCGACACCTTCAAGGAGGCGCTCAAGATCGACGGACATGCGACGACGGCCCTGCTGCATCTCGCCATGGCCGAGAGCAAGGCGGGGCACCAGGCCGAGGCGGAGGACGCCTACCGCGCCGTTCTGAAGTACGATCCGCGCAATGTCATCGCGCTCAACGATCTCGCCTATATGCTCGCGATCGGCAAGCGCGATCTCGACAATGCGCTCACCTACGCCAAGACGGCGAGCCAATTGGCCCCCGCCGCGGCCAATATCCGCGACACCCTGGCCTGGGTCTACCGCGCGCGCGGCGATCTCCCCGCCGCGGCCAAGGTCCTGGCCGCCATTCCCGAGAAATCGGCCAATGCCGAGATCCTCTATCATCTTGGCATCGTCGATGCCGGCATGGGCAACATGCAAGCGGCGCGGACCGCGTTCGACAAGGCCCTGAAGCTCGCCCCCGGCTATGCCGCGGCCAAAGAGGCGCGGGCCAAGCTGGGCCCGTAGTCGAGCATGGACACGCTGCCGCTCGATCGGCTCGACGCCTGGCTCGGCGCGCATGTCGCCGGGTTCGAGGGGCCGCTCTCGGCCGAGCGTTTTCCGGGCGGGCAGTCAAACCCGAGCTACCGGCTTTCGGCCGGCTCGGGGGATTATGTGCTGCGGCGCAAGCCTTTTGGCCCCTTGCTGCCAAGCGCGCACGCGGTCGAGCGCGAATACCGGGTGATGCGCGCGCTTGCCGGGACCGGCGTGCCGGTGCCGCGCGTCCATGCCCTGTGCGAGGACCCGGACATCATCGGCAGCGCTTTTTTCATCATGGACTATCTCGACGGCCGCATCTTCTGGGACCAGCGCTTGCCGGGAGAGACCCCGGCCGAGCGGCGGGCGATGTTTGATTCGATGAACGCGGTCATCGCGGCGCTCCATGCGCTCGATTATGAAGCCTTGGGTCTTGGCGATTTTGGCCGGCCGGGCAATTACATGGCGCGCCAGATCGCGCGCTGGAGCCGGCAGTATCAGGCGTCGGAGACCGAAAAACAGCCGGCGATGGACGCGCTGATGGACTGGCTGCCGCGCCATCTGCCGCCCGAGGCGCCGCCGCGCCTTGTCCATGGCGACTACCGCATGGACAATCTCGTCTTTCACAACAGCGAACCGCGGGTCATCGGCGTGCTCGACTGGGAACTCTCGACAATCGGCGACCCGCTCGCCGATTTTGGCTATCACGCGCTGACCTGGCGGGTGACGCCGGAACTTTTTCGCGGTCTTTCGGGGATCGATTTCGCCGCGCTCGGCATCCCGACCGAAGCCGAATACGTCGCCGCCTATTGCCGCCGCACCGGGCAGGGCGCCATCGCCGAGTGGGATTTCTACCTTGTCTACGGTCTCTTCCGTCTTGCCGCGATCCTGCAAGGGATCATGAAGCGCGCCCTCGAAGGCACCGCGGCGAGCGCGGAGGCCAAGGAACACGGGCGCCTCGCGCGCCCGATCGGCGAACAGGCCTGGGCGCTCGCCCGTGCGCTCGGGCGGTGAGAGGCGCGGCCTTCGCCTCGATTTGGCAATTTTCCAAGTATAAATCCATCCTCAATGAGGAACAGGGAGAGAAAAATGAGCGCCGTGATCCGACCCTTGACCAAAGCCGATCTGCCGGAG
The DNA here is from genome assembly GCA_050730055.1 of Allostellaceae bacterium. Classification (GTDB taxonomy): domain Bacteria; phylum Pseudomonadota; class Alphaproteobacteria; order ATCC43930; family CGMCC-115725; genus AP-15. Next base: position 585 of record JBOHMF010000418.1, on the reverse strand, counting down.
GCGCGGCGCATCTGCTGCTCCGCTTTCGGGACGTTTCTGGGCGCGCCGGACCCGGAGAATTTCTGGACCGATCGCGACTATGTTTACGGCCGGTTCGGGGCCGAGCATGTCGCGAGCTTTGCGGCCGAATTGGACGGCGCGCTGGTCGGCTCGAATTTTGCGACGCGCTGGGGCAGTGTCGGCTTTTTCGGGCCGATCACGATGCGTCCGCAGCGCCAGGGACGGGGCCTCGGCAAGGCGCTGGTCGAGGCGGTCAGCAACCAGTTCGAGGAATGGGGCGTCAGCCACGGCGGTCTGTGCACCTTTCCGCAGAGCCCGCTGCACATCGCCCTCTATGGCAAATTCGGGTTCCGCGCGCGGTTTCTGACCCCGATCATGGCGGCGCCGGCGCGGCCCGCCGGCGATCCCGGTTCCCGCTCGCGCTACGGTGAACTGCCGGAGGGCGAGCGGCCCACCGTCGAGACCGCCTGCCGCGAACTGACCGAGATGCTCTATGGCGGTCTTGATCTCGGCGCCGAGATCCGCACCTGCGCGGCGCGCGGCCTCGGTGATACGCTGCTGCTTTGGGAGGGGGCGAGCCGGCTC
>JBOHMF010000417.1:0-4013 GCA_050730055.1 Allostellaceae bacterium | reverse complement strand
GCGGTCGGCTGGGGCGCTCCTTGTCGTTGCCGAGGCAGGAATCGATGAGGATGGTGTGATGCCCGGTCCGCACCACAAAGCTGTGAAAGCTGAAGATGAGCCGGCCGCTCTCGGGATCGATCAGGCGCGGTCCGGCCAGATCGGGGTTCTCCCGCAGGACCTCGGGGTTGAAGTCGGGGAAGAAATCCTTGGGCGCGATAAACGGCCCCTCGAACTCGGAGATGCGCCGCACCTCAAAACCGCCGATCCGCGTCGCTTGCATACTCGTCCTCCATCCTCATCGGGAGCACTGCCGGGAGCGAGCCTACGCCGGTGCGTGGCCGCGGTCGAGACGCGGCGCTTCGCCGGCGGCGCGGCGGCGGCGGGCCGATGCTGACAAAACCCCTCGTTTTTGGCTTCGACCTCGTGAGTCTGGTGGGTTTTGCGGTGATGGTGATCGGCTACAATATCGGCCGCACGATGCGCGGGCGCGCCCCGGTCGGCTTTGCGCTGATGGGGGTCGGCACCATCCTGGTTTTTGCCGGACTCTATGTCGGCGGCCGGCTCGGGTGAGGGGGCTCTTCGCATGATCACGCGCCGCGCCCTCCTGCTGCTCTTCTCCGCGCTCGCCGGTCCGACCGATGTTGCCGCGGCTGCGCCGGCGGGGGTGCAATTCGGCCACACCGATCTGGTGATCGTGACCGCGACCGGCCGTCACCTCTTTCATGTCGAGGTCGCGCGGACGCCGGCGCAGATGGAGCGGGGCCTGATGTTCCGCCGGCGCCTCGCGCCCGACGCCGGGATGCTGTTCGAATACCCGGCTCCGACGGTGGCCCGGTTCTGGATGCACAACACGCTGATCCCGCTCGACATGCTGTTTGTCGCGGGCAGCGGCCGCATCGCCAGCATCGCCGCGCGCGCGCCCCCGCTCTCGGATGCGATCATCTCCTCGGCGGCGCCGGTGCGCGGGGTTGTCGAACTGCCGGGCGGCACCGCGGCGCGCCTTGGCATCAAGCCCAGCGACCGGGTGCTGGCCGCATTTTTTGGCAGTCCCCGATAAGCTCAGCGCTTGCGCGCCAGGGTCAGACCATCGCCGATCGGCAAGAGGCTGAGGCTGATCCGTTTGTCGTCATGCAGCATCTCGTTGAGACGGCGGATCGCGCGGGTGCTCGGATTGTGATAGGCCGGGTCGGCGACCCGCCCCGACCAGAACACGTTGTCGATCAGGATAAGGCCGCCCGCGCGCGTGAGAGGCAGTGCCGCTTCGTAATACCGGTCCTGATCGGTCTTGTCGGCATCGATATAAACGAGGTCAAAGCTGCCCGGCGGATACTCCCGTGCGAGCGCGGCGAGAATGTCGGCCGCCGGCCCGAGGCGCAATTCGATGCGCTCGGCGAGGCCCGCATCCTGCCAGGCGCGCCTGGCGGTGGCGCCGGTTTCGGCGTTGATGTCGGCGCAGATGAGCCGGCCGTCTTCGGGCAGCGCGGCGGCGATCCACAGCGCGGTGTAGCCGGTAAAGGTGCCGAGTTCGAGGCATCGCCGCGCGCCGATCAGTTCGGCCAGAAAACCGATGAACTGCGCCTGCTCGGGTGCGCTCTGCATGTTGCCCTGCGGCAGTGCCGCGGTCTCGGCCCGCAGCCGCGCAAAGGCCGGCGGCTCGCGCAGCGAGACCTGGAGCATGTAGTCATAGAGCGCATCGGAAAGGGTCGGCGATCGGCGGGTCATGCGCGGACTCCCGTGCAAAAGGGGACCAATTCTCGGCGCGCCGTCGGCCGCTGGCCAGCCTCTTTGGCGCGCCGCTGCGCCGCGATTACAAGAACCCGCGCACGAGTTCGAGAAAGGCGTCAAGCCGGTCATGGTGCACCCAGTGCCCGGCGCCTTCAAAGCTGACCACGCGCGCATCGCGGAAATGGCGCGCCCGGCCGTCCTCCAGCGGGTTGGAGGCCCAGCTCTCGCGGCCGTAGAGGAGGAGCGTCGGGCAGGCGATGCGCTCCCATAACTCGGTGATCTCCGCACCCGTCATGTCATAGGGCGGGGCGGCGCGAACATAGTTGTCAAATTTCCAACTGTAGGTCCCGTCCTCGTTCTGGTTGACGCCATGCTGGGTCAGGTGGCGCGCCTGCTCGGGCGAGAGATGGGCGTTGGCTTCCTGCATGCGCCTGAGTGCGGCCTCCAGCGTCGGATAGCGGCGCGGCAGCCGACCCGAGAGGCTCTTCTGCTCGGCGATCCAGGTCTGCATGCGCTCCGCGATCGGCGTTCGCGCCCGTTCGCGCCGGCGCCGCGGCGAGGCTCCGACCCCCTCGATCGCGACCAGCTTTCTGATCTCGTCCGGATAGATCCCGGCATAGCGCAGCGCGATCATCCCGCCGAGGGAGTGGGCGATGATCGTCACCGGCGCCAGTTCCTGCTGATGGATCAATTGGGCGAGATCGTAGGCATAGCCGGCGATCGTATAGTTGCCGGAGAGCGACCACTGGCTGTCGCCGTGCCCGCGCAGGTCGGGCGCCAGGATGTGCCAGTCGTGCCGCAGGGCCGCCGCCACCCAGTCCCAGTTGCGGCAGTGGTCGCGCCCGCCGTGCAGCAGGAGGAGCGGCGGCGCCTCGGGGTTGCCCCAGTCGACGTAATGAAGGCGCAGCCGTTGCGAGAAATAGATGCGGGAGGTCGGTCCGGAAGTATCGGGGATCATCCGCGCGTCCTGGCAGTGAGGATCGCTGCGACCCTATCCCTCCGCCGCGGGGACGCCAAGACGCGGCGGCCGGCGGGGCAAAAGCGCGCGCAGCCGCGCCAGAAACGCAAGACCCCCGCGCGCATCTGCGATGGGCGGGGGTTACAAGCGATGTCTCGCTTTGCGCCCGGAGTGATTTACCGGACGAAGTCCTGGTCTTGGCAATCCGTTGCCGATGCCAAGGGGTCGGCAACTGCGGACATTTCGGGTGGCGTCATGTCTCTTGGACACCCTCCTCGCAGGTTGGCGACCCCTGGAGCCTAGGGCGCCCGCTCGGCCGCGTCAAGGGGACAGTGGACGCTTGAAACTGCCGGCGTTTGTCGCTATCTCGTTGGCACTCTCGGGGTGAGAGTGCCAGTCGCGATCGGATGGATAATCAGGAGAGGTCTCATGCAGTTCAGACCGTTGCAAGATCGCGTGCTGATCCGCCGCGTCGAGCAGGAGGAGAAGACGACCGGCGGCATCATCATTCCCGACACGGCCAAGGAAAAGCCGATGGAGGGCGAGGTGATTGCCGCCGGTCCGGGCGCCCGCAGCGAGGACGGCAAGCTCCAGCCGCTCGATGTCAAGGCGGGCGACCGGGTTCTGTTTGGCAAGTGGTCGGGCACCGAGGTCAAGCTCGATGGCGAAGAGCTGATCATCATGAAGGAAAGCGACATCATGGGCGTGCTCGAAGGGGCCGCATAGCGAAGGGATTGAGAGATGCCGGCAAAGGAAATTCGTTTTCACAACGACGCGCGCGAGCGGATGCTGCAGGGCGTCGATATTCTTGCCAATGCGGTCAGGGTGACGCTGGGGCCAAAGGGGCGCAACGTCGTGCTCGACAAGTCGTTCGGAGCGCCGCGCATCACCAAGGACGGGGTCACCGTCGCCAAGGAGATCGAACTCTCCGACAAGTTTGAGAACATGGGTGCGCAGATGGTGCGCGAGGTGGCGTCAAAGACCAGCGATCAGGCTGGCGACGGGACCACGACGGCGACTGTTCTGGCGCAGGCGATCGTGCGCGAGGGAGCGCGGGCGGTGGCCGCCGGGATGAACCCGATGGACCTGAAGCGCGGCATCGACATGGCGGTCGAGGCCGTCGTCAAGGAGATCGGACAGCGCTCAAAAAAAGTCTCGACCAATGAGGAGATCGCCCAGGTCGGTACGGTCTCGGCCAACAACGATATCGAGATCGGCCGGATGATCGCCGAGGCGATGCAAAAGGTCGGCAACGAGGGCGTCATCACCGTCGAGGAAGCGAAAAGCCTCGCCACCGAACTCGATATCGTCGAGGGGATGCAATTCGACCGCGGTTATGTCAGTCCCT
>JBOHMF010000416.1:0-4027 GCA_050730055.1 Allostellaceae bacterium | reverse complement strand
CCCTCGCGCGAGCCGCTCAGCGCCGGCCGGCGAAAATCCCGGAGGTCAGGTAGTTTGTCCCGGTCGGTCCCCGAAACGCAAAGCTGCCGCCGGTCTCGATCGCCTGCGGGCCGTAAAAGCCCCCCTGGATCTTGCCCGTGAGGCCGCCGGCATTGACGGGAAAGGCGTAGGTGGCGCCGCTCTGGGTTCTGGGGGGGATCGCCGCGGTGAAGCTGTGGCCGTCGTAATCGTTGACCGCAAAGCGGCCGTTGCGGCTGGCAAAGTTGTAGCTCGCGGTAAAACCGCCGGCGGCGAGGTATTGCGCGCCATTGTTTGAGACCGCCCCGGTCATCGCTCCGGTATAGGTGCCGGTGACATTGGCCCCAGCCAGCGCCGAGATGTCGGCCAATGAGGTCGGGGTGCCGGCAAGCCAGGTGTTGATGTGCCCGACATCAGCGCGCACCGGCGCGGTCCCGACGGCGTTCGGGGTGTCGAGTTCGCCGCCCCAATAGCCCCATTGCAGGTATTGGCATTGGCAGTAGGAGACGCCGCTCGGCAGAAGCGCGCTCGACGGCACGGTGCCCGAGGTCACCATGTAGAGATGGGCGGCCTGCAACGGATCGCCGTTGATGATGAGCGGCGCGTTGTTGATCTGCGATGGCGCGAGCGGGCTTTCGAGCGCGGCAAACTGACTGTCGTCGATGTAACCCTGACGGCTGCGCGTCGGCCCGATCAGCCCGCCAAACTGCATCGTCACGGTGGAGACGCCGCTCGCGTCCGGCACAAACGGGTTCTGGCCGGAAAACTGCGCGGCGACCCGCAGATTGGTTGCGTCCGTCGTCACCGAGGTTGTCCCGGTGAGGGCGTAGGTGGCGCCGGGGCCACCGAATTGCGTTATCGTGCCGCCAAAATAGCCGGTCTCCGTGCGGCTTGTCTGCGTCACCCCGGTCGGCCCGGTCGGCCCGGTGACGGCCTGCGTAAAACCGTAAGTGGCTGTCGGCGACAGGCTCGGATAGGCGGTCTCGGTGGCCAGGCTCGGCACCGCCGCACCGTTCGAATTGTTCTGGTTCACGGCAAAGCCGCTGAGGCTCGCGCCGCCGTAAAAGCTGTTGCCGTTGCCGTCGCTGGGGGTGAGAAAACCGGACGCGATGCGCACCGGCGGACTCGTCGCGCCGGCCCGGTACGAGCCGGCGATCTGGCCGTTGAGCACCGGCTGGCCGGTGTCGGTCGCAGTGAGAGCGTTGCCGACCGAGACGATCAGAACCGAGCGCTGCGCCGCCCCCTGCCCGTCGATCGCCAGGCTCGCCTGCAAGGATCGCGTGCTCGCCGCGCCGGCGCCGGCGAACGGGACATTGGCCGGCATCGCCAGCAGGAACGGCGAGACGGTCGGGTTTGGCAGCGCACCGCCGGTCCCCGAGCGGATGAACGGGATCGCCGAGCCAAGCGCGGCGTCAGGCGCCACGTTGAACGCGAACAGCCGGGCCGTCGCGCTCGGGCCGTAAAAGCTCGCGGCGACCCCCTGCCCGCCATAGATGAATTCGCGCTCGCCGGGTGCGCTCGCCGGGATCAGTTCGGCATAAAAAAAGCTTCCGTCGGGGGCGAGAAAGCTGGTCCCGGAAACTGGACCCAAGGGGCTCATCGTGCCGTTTGCGCCAAAGCTCAAAAATCCGGTGTGCAGCGGGATTTGCAGCGAACCCTCTCCAGCGATCAGCGCGGTGAAGGTGCCGTTGGCCAGAACGCCCCGCTGATAGGGAGTGCCCTGACCGGCAAAGCCGCGCGCCGTGCCGTTGCCCTGCGTGCTGATGAACTGGCCGGCGAGAGTGCCTTGCGGCCCGCTCCCCGTCTGCGCAACCGCAATGGTGTGCAGTCCGGCCACTGTCAGACCGGTGCCCGCACCCGTGACCGTGCGCAGCGGCGCTCCCTGGGAGGCGACCGTATTGACGTTTGCCTGGTTGTTCAGAATGGTGACGCTGACGGTCGGGGGCGCCTTTGGCGGTGGCGGCTGGGTCAACAGCGCGACCGCGACGCTGGCTGGCAGATTGCTCGACACCGTGCGCGCGATCAAGCTGTTTTCGACCATCGCACTGGTCGGGATGACCGGGGCGCCGCCATGCGCCCCGGGGTAGCCGTCGAGCGCCGCCAGGATTCGCTCGGTCGTGTCCGGCGGGACCGGGAACGGCGCCGAAGGCGAGGCGCCCGGCCCGGTGACGATCACCTCGTAACCCGGCCGGGTGATCGTCTGCGAGCTCCCGTTGAGACCGGTTATCGTAACGCCTACCCCGTACTCGAAGATGACTTCGACCCGGCGCTCTGGGGTCACATCGATCAGCAGCACCGCGCCGCGGATGCCGATCGTCGCCGCCGGCGTCGTCATCGAGACGGCGTTTGGCACCTTGCTGAGCTTGCCGCCGATATAGCGGAAGATGCCGCGCGCCAGATTGGCCGTCATCGCGCCGGTCCCGGTCGCGGGGTTGTAGACAAAGCGGTCGATGACGAGGTCCGATCTCGGGCCGATGCTCATCGTCGATTCATCGACAAACAGGATCTGCGTCTGGCCCGACGGGTTGGTTGCGATGTGCTCGTTGAAGATGACCGGCTGGCCGATGATCAGCGCGCGCGGCGGCGCATTCGGCGGGATGCCGGTCGCCTGCGCATTGACCGCGCTGTTGACGCCGACCCGTTGCTGCGCCGCCGCCGGCCCGGCTGCCGCGATCCCGGCCAGGAACGCCGCGGCAAGGACGGCGCGCATCAGGGAGGTCTCATGTGCCATCACCGGACCCTCGCTCAAAAACGGATTTGCGGGCCAACGAGCACCGAATCGCTCGTGTAGGCGTAGAGCGGCAAGTTTGACGAGACGATGTCGCGCTCCACTTGCAGCACGATGGACAGGCGCGGCGAAACGATAATCTCGTGGCGCAAGCCAAAGCTCCAGCGGCGGTCGTCGCGGTTGCTGAAGCCGCTGGGATAGACCCCGACCGGGCTGGGGCTGGTGACGCAGCACGGATCGGGTGCCGCATAGAGGTCGTAGGTGCGGCTCAGATAGACCGTATCCTCCCACAACCGCTTGTTCAGATGCAGTGGGTTGGCATAGCGGACGTGATAGGAACCGGAAACGGCGTAGCTCTTGTTCGCGTACCAGGGCAGCCGTGTCGCCTGGTCGAGAAAGTCGAACTGCACACTGAACCCTGAATTCGCCGTGATCGCCTGCGTCAGCCCGATCGAAACCAGCTTGTCGTTGCCGTTAAGACCGCGTGACAGCGGACGGTCGGCCGCATTTGTGAAATTCTTCTGGCGGAACTCGAAGATCGAGCGCAAGGCCAGCCCGTGCGGGAACGCCTTGTCGTATTCGAAGCCGGTGCCATAGGCGTCGAAGTACTGGTTCTCGCCGAGACCAACCTCATCAAGGATCAGATACGGCCGGACCGACGCGGGCAGGGAGCCGATCGGGCCGCCGCGCGGGAAGCGAAAGCGCGGCCCCGCTGTCACTTCCAGCAAATCAAGATCAAGCCGGGAGAAGGTGAACAGATGATCCATGAACCCGACCCCCGTGACCTCGAACGTGTCGCGGTTCTGGGTATGCAGATCGTAGCTGTAGATGGCGCCGCCGGTGGCAAACAGGTTGCTGTCGGCGTGCTTGACAAACTGGTCGCCGAGGATGACCGGGCCGATCGGGGAGCTGATCAGCGGCGAGCCGGGGCCGATATTGGCATCGGACTGGTATTGCGTGCCAAACAGCAGATAACCGGCGAAATGCGAGCGGCGCTGGAGCGCGGCGATCTGGGCAAGATAGGCGGCGACGCGGGCGCGTACCGCCGGCGGCGAGTGGGCGGCGAGCGCCTTCTTGAAATAATCGCGGGCGAGATCAAACGAACCCATGCGGAAATAGAGCGCGCCCAGCTCGAGATCGACCCGCGCCAGATCCGGATTGAACAGCAGCATGCGTTCGAGCGCGGAGGCGGCCTCCTCGTAATCGCCAAGCCGCGCCGAGACATCGGCATAAGCAAAGGTGATGTCGAGATTGGCGGGGTTGCGCAACATCTCCTGGAAC
>JBOHMF010000415.1:0-4031 GCA_050730055.1 Allostellaceae bacterium | reverse complement strand
CGATGAGGCAGGTTTTCAGGAAACCCTGCGCGCCGCCGTCGCCGAGGTCGTGCGAACGCAGCGCGATCTCGGCATCGCCGTGCCAAACGACGGCGAATATGGCAAGGCGATGAGCCAGCGCGTCAATGACGGCTCGTGGTGGCGCTACTCGTGGCAGCGGCTCGGCGGCATCGAACCCGGCCGGCAAAGCCTCTACGAGATGGAAGCGCGGCGCTCACACCCCGGCGCGGTCGTGCTGACAAGCTTTGGCGATCGCCGCGACCGCGCACGTTTTGCCGCCGCTTATGGCGATCCCGAATCCGGGATCACCACCGGAGCGCGCCCGCCAACCCCGGTCTGCGTCGCGCCGATCCGGTACACCGGCCAGGAAGCGACCCGCACCGACATCGCCAATCTGAAGGCGGCGCTCGCCACCGCGGGGATCGAGGAAGGGTTTATGACCGCGGTTGCCCCGGCCAGTTGCGCGCGCATCGGCAATACTCATTACAAGAGCGACGAGGAATTCCTCTACGCCTGCGCCGAGGCGATGCGCGAGGAATATCAGGCGATCGTCAAGGCCGGCCTCGTCCTGCAACTCGATGATCCGTGCCTCGCCGAGGGCTGGGACCAGGTCAATCCCGAGCCGAGCGTCGCCGACTACCAGAAACTGGCGACGACCTGGGTTGAAGCGCTCAATCATGCGATCCGCGGGCTGCCACAGGAGCGCATCCGGCTGCATCTGTGCTGGGGCAGCTGGCACGGCCCGCACACGACCGACATCCCGATCCGCGACATCATCGAGGTCGTGCTGAAGGCCGATGTCGGCGCGATCTCGTTCGAGGCCGGCAATGTCCGCCACGAGCACGAGTGGAAAATCTGGCAGGAGGTCAAGCTGCCCGACGACAAGGTGATCCTGCCCGGCGTCGTCAGCCACGCCACCAATGTCGTTGAGCACCCCGAACTGGTCGCCGAGCGCATCCTGCGCTTCACCAATCTGATCGGACGGGAGCGCGTCATCGCGTCGAGCGATTGCGGACTGGGCGGCCGGGTTCATCCGCAGATCGCCTGGGCCAAGCTGGAAGCCTTGGCCCAGGGTGCCGCGCTCGCCACCCGGCAGTTGTGGCGCTGATCCCCGCGCCGAGCTACCGCGCTTCGGTCCAGCTTTCGGAGAAGGCGAGCGCGCAGGTGCTGAACGGACGCCCCTCGCGCTCCAGCGGCCAGGGCTGGCCCGCCGCGTGCCGGCCGTTGCGGGTCAGCCGCGCGCCCAGCGCCGGGATCAGCAACGTGCATACGCCATAGCGGCGCCCGCCCTCGCCCGGCTGGGTATGGATCAACAGCGGCTCGCCGATGTCGTGCCAGGTCAGCGTGATCTCGCCGTCGCGCGCCAAGAGATGTTCGGTCCAGAAATAGCGCGGGTCGCCGGACTTGGTGAATTGCGCGTCGTGCACCGGGATCGTCGTGTCGGCGGTCTCGGCATTCAGCATCCCCTGCACGGTCCCTTGCAGCCAGCGCGCCATCGCGATGTTGTCGGAGTAGATCTGCCAGCGGCCCTCGGTCAGTTCGCTCTTCAGATAGAGCACATGGCCGGGTCCCGCCGGACAACTGACGATCCGCCAGAAGCTGGCATTGGTCGTGATCGGACCACCGTTGCTGGCGGAAAGACGGATGAACGGGTTCTCGCCGGTGAGGATGGCATGGTTCGGGTCGGCGGTCATTGCAAAGCCCCTTTTCTCGGACAGACCGGCGATGCTAGCGCAGGGCGCGCGCCGCCGCCACCTCCTTGACCGGGGCTTACATGACCGGGGTTTGTCGGCCCATGCCGAGCTCGACTTTGGCCATTTCACTGGATGCCATGCAGCATAGCAGAGCGCCTGGGCAATGGCTTTGTGGAGCGCCGGCCGCCTCGCCGCCCATCCATCCGGTCTTGCGCGGCTCGTTCCCGAGCAAGCTGTCCAAAAACAACCCCGCCGAGATCGCCACGCGCTCCTGGGTGAACAGGGGCCGCATCCGCGCTTTCACATCGCGCAGCGCAGAGGCCCACAATTCCAGCGCCGTCTCGATCGATGCCACCGCCATCCAAGACCTCCAAACCAGGATGGCTTAGAGATGCGGTGATCTCCAAAACTTGCAACTGTAGTGCTAGCTTACCTCTATTGGTATGCCGCGTGAAGGCTTATCCCTCTGCGTCCGGTTGGCCTATATGTAGATGCCGCACTCGCAGCGAACGGCATATTTCTGCGGCTTCCGGTTGCGGACCCCTCCAGATTTTGCGCGGACCGGAACAAAAGGGATAAGCCTTTCGCGCCATTTGATACCGGTGCGGAGGACTTCTTCACGGAAGGAAGGGCCGGCCTCGCGCAGATCAACGAGATCGACATCATAAGGGATCGTGCTCTTCTCGATGTCTGCTGCCAGCATGGCGAAGAAGGCCGAGGGAAGCTCATCCCGCGGCAGGATCGCGATATCGATATCGCTGTGCTGGAAAACCTCACCGCGGGCGCAGGAACCAAACAGCCACACCGCGGCGTCATGCTCGCCGAGAGCGTCGAGCACCATGCGGCGCAATTCCGCGATCGCCTGTTCGAGAACCGGGTTCATGCCGGCGGGTCCACGTTCGATTTGCCGATATTGCACTGTTCGCAAAGGACCTGAAGGTTCTCAATCACTGTCTCGCCGCTGCGGCTCCACGGAACAATATGATCAATATGTGGTCTCGCCCCTGATTGAGGATTAGCTCCGCAAAGCCGGCATCTCGCGCCGTCGCGCATTAGGACGATCGCCCTCTGGCGCCAGTTGGCGTGTCTAGGTGTTCGCCGGCCCGCCCTTTCATTTATCGGATTGATAGGCGGGGCAGTTTCCTCGTTGGCCCAGGCGACGAAAGCTTCAAGTGCTCGCCTCCAACCCCCAAATCTCTTCTCGTAAGTGCCTGATGAGTATAACGACATTTCCTTCGTCAGATCATCGTACTTTGGCTGTCGGCCAAGCCGAGTCCAGACTTCAACAAGATTTTCGAATAACGCTTCGTTTGGAATATTCAGGTTTCGAGTCCTATCCAGCCCTGCGCGCTCTAATGCCTTGAACCAACTCCCGAAGCGCCGCGTAAGGGTGGTGGCATGGAACCGGCCGTGCTCGTTGTAGACATCTATGGTCACACTCGATGCACCGGCGTCGACAGCTACTCGACGCAGGTCTTCGATCAGCTCAGCGTCCGTCGTATTCCGGTGATAGGGTTCAAGGTGGAACTGCATGTTCAGCTCTCGTCAGGGACGCAAGCTCACCCCGCCCTTCTTCGCGCCGGTCGCTGCTGACGCGCCAGATAAGGGCGCAGATATTGCCCGGTGTAGCTCGCGGCGCAGGCGGCGACCTCTTCCGGGGTGCCAGTGGCGACGATGTGGCCGCCGGCGTCGCCCCCTTCGGGCCCCAGATCGATGATCCAGTCGGCGGTCTTGATGACTTCGAGATTGTGCTCGATGACCAATACCGTGTTGCCGGTCTCAACGAGGGCGTGCAGCACTTCGAGAAGTTTTTTGACATCCTCGAAATGCAGTCCGGTGGTGGGTTCATCCAGAATATAAAGGGTGCGGCCGGTGGCGCGGCGCGACAGTTCTTTTGACAATTTGACGCGCTGCGCCTCGCCGCCCGAGAGCGTCGTCGCCGGTTGGCCGATCTTGATATAGCCGAGACCAACTCGCTGCAATGTCAACAGCTTGTCGCGGATCGCCGGGACCGCGTGAAAGAAATCGGCGCCTTCGTCCACCGTCATGTCGAGGACATCGGCGATGCTCTTGCCGCGGAACAGCACCTCCAGGGTCTCGCGGTTGTAGCGCCTGCCGTGGCAGACATCGCACTGGACATAGACATCGGGCAGAAAGTGCATCTCGATCTTGATGACGCCGTCGCCCTGGCAGGCTTCGCAGCGTCCGCCCTTGACATTGAAGGAAAAACGCCCGGGGGCATAGCCGCGCGCCTTGGCTTCGGGCAGTCCGGCGTACCAGTCGCGGATCGGGGTGAAGCACCCGGTATAGGTCGCCGGGTTTGAGCGCGGCGTGCGG
>JBOHMF010000414.1:0-4042 GCA_050730055.1 Allostellaceae bacterium | reverse complement strand
CAGATGCGCCAGAACCTGGTGCGCGGTGCCGGCCGGCAGCCCGTGCTGCTGGGCCCAGGCCGCGATCTGTTCGGGCGGGAAGACGCGGGTGATATCGTCGGCGGAAATCGGCAGGTTGTCGCCGCTGCCGATCCACGAGCGGACGTGATCGCCAAGGCCGGCCTGATTGAACTTCTCGGTCAGACCCGAGAGGCCGCCGGCGCCGGAAATCGCCTCGGACAGAAGATTGCCGGCGGCGCCCTGCTGGCTGCTGTCGAGCAATCCGCCAAGCTGGGCGAAGGCCCTGCCAAAGAAGCCGCTCATGGTTTGTCCTCTCTATAAAGAGCAGTTAAATGGGAAGTTCTTTTCAGGTTATGCAAACACATCCTGCCTGTTGCGTCAAGCGACGGCCGGGCGGCGTCTCGGCTTGATCTGCAACAGAATTCGCCTTTCGCGAGGGTGTTAAAGCACCGGCCCCGCCGCCCCGGCACCCCGGGCTTCGCCGGGTACGCGAAAGCCCACCCGGCCGCTGATGGTTGGGCGCGCTACTCCGCCGCCACGGCCTGCGGCGCCGGCGCTGCGCGGAAGCGGGCAAGCAGTTCTTTTTCCCTGGCCTTGACGCGGACGCGGTTCGCTTCCTTGATGTGGCCAAAGCCGCGAATGCCGAGCGGCAGCCCGGCGAGTTCAAGGGCGAGAGCGTGATTGGCTGGCGTCAGACCTGCGAGGGTTTCAGCGAGAACGCTTTCGTATTCGCCGATCAGCCGACGTTCCATGCGCCGCTCGGGAGTGCGGCCAAAAATGTCAAAGGGGGTGCCACGCAACCGCTTCAGCCGCGCCAGAACGCGGAAGGCGCCGAGCATCCACGGCCCGAAAGCGCGTTTTTTCAAATGCCCGGTCGCCGGATCGCGCTGCCCGAGGATCGGCGGCGCGAGATGAAAGCGCAGCTTGTAGGGTCCCTCGAACTGATCGGCGACGCGTTTTTGAAAATCACTGCCGGCATAAAGCCGGGCGACCTCGTATTCGTCCTTGTAGGCCATCAGCTTGAAGAGCGCGCGGGCGATCTTCTCGGTGAGCGCCTGTGATCCCGGCACGACGGCGTTTTCGGCGGTGCGGGCGCGGGAAATCGAGGCCGCGTAGCGTCCGGCATAGGCGGCATCCTGATAACCGCTCAGAAATGCGACCCGGCGCGCGACGATCTCGTCGAGGGTCTCCGACAGGCGATGACTGTCCGGCACGAAACCGGCCGGGAGCGCGCGTGCCCTGACCAGATCGGGATCGGCGGCGGCGCGCCGACCCCAGCGGAAGGCGCTCGTATTGGCTTCGACGGCGACGGCATTGAGTGCGATCGCGCGTTCGATCGCCGCGGCCGACAGCGGCACCAGGCCGCGCTGATAGGCATAGCCGAGCAGAAACGGGTTGGTCGCGATCGCATCGCCAAAGAGGGCGGTCGCCAGGCGCGTCGCATCGAGAAATTCGGCCCGCTCAGCACCAACCGCCGCGGCGATGCTGTGCCCAAGGTCGCGACCGGGAAAGGGGAGATCGGGATGGCGGGTGAACTCCCCGGTCATCGCCTCGTGCGTGTTGACGACGGCGCGGCTCCGCTCGCGCTGGAGCAGGCCCCGCGCCTCGGCACTCCCCGAGACGACGAGATCGCAGCCGAGCAGGAGATCGGCGCCGCCGCTGGCGAGGCGCACCGCGTGGATCTGATCCTGCGCGCCGGCAATGCGGACATGGCTGTAGACCGCGCCGCCCTTTTGCGCGAGACCGGTCATGTCGAGCACGGTAACGCCCTTGTCTTCGAGATGCGCGGCCATGCCCAACAGCGCGCCGATGGTGACGATCCCGGTGCCGCCGACGCCGGTGACGAGGATGCCGTAAGGCCGGTCGAGGGCGGGCAGAACGGGGTCGGGCAGGGGCGGCAACCCCTCCTCGGAAAGCTCGGCGGACCGGCGCCGGCGCAATCCGCCGCCCTCCACCGTGACAAAGCTCGGGCAGAACCCGTCGAGGCAGGAAAAATCCTTGTTGCAATTCGACTGGTCGATCGCGCGCTTGCGCCCGAACTCGGTTTCGACCGGCGCCACCGCCAGACAGTTTGAGGTCTGCGAGCAGTCGCCGCAGCCCTCGCAGACGAGATCGTTGATAAAGACACGCCTCTGCGGATCGGGGAAGCGCCCGCGCTTTCTGCGGCGGCGCTTTTCGGCGGCGCAGGTCTGGTCGTAGACCAGCGCGCTGACGCCGGGAATGGTGCGCAACGCGCGCTGGACCTCATCGAGGCCGGCGCGGTGATGCACCGTTATCCCGGGCGCAAAGGCAACGCCCGGCGGATATTTGTCGGGTTCGTCGGTGACGACGGCGATCCGGCGCACCCCCTCCGCGGCAAGCTGGCGGGTCAGGGTCGGCACATCGAGGCCGCCGTCGATCGGCTGACCGCCGGTCATCGCCACCGCGTCGTTATAGAGGAGCTTGTAAGTGATGTTGACCCCGGCGGCGACCGCGGCGCGGATCGCCAGCACGCCCGAATGGGTGTAGGTGCCGTCGCCGAGATTGGCAAAAACGTGCGCGGTCTCGGTAAAGGGCGCCTGGCCGATCCACGGCACGCCCTCGCCGCCCATTTGGGTGAAGGTCGCGGTCGAGCGGTCCATGAATTGGGCCAGATAGTGGCAGCCAATCCCGGCCATGGCACGGCTGCCTTCGGGTACGCGGGTCGAGGTGTTGTGCGGGCAGCCCGGGCAGAAATAAGGGGTGCGCGCAAACGGCACGATCTTTTCGTCCCGCCGCCGCTCTCGCGCTTCGATCAGCACCAAACGCTCGGCGATGTGCGAGGCGCCGCCAAGGCGCAGGAGGCGCGCGCCGATCGCGCGGGCAACCTGGCCGGGCGAAAGTTCGCCGGTTGACGGAAGAATCCAGGCGCCATCCTCGTCACACTTGCCGACAATGCGCGGCCGCGCTGCTGCCGGCAAATCGAAGAGCGCATTTCTCACCTGGTCCTCGATCAGCGCGCGTTTTTCCTCGACCACCAGGATTTCTTCCAGCCCAGTGGCGAAAGCGCGGGCCCCATCGCCCTCGAGCGGCCAGGGCATGGCCACCTTGTAGAGCCGCAGGCCGATCTCCGCAGCTTCCCGCGCGCCGATGCCGAGATCGTCGAGGGCCTGGCGCACGTCCAGATATGATTTCCCGGTGGTGATGATGCCAAGGCGCGGCCGCGCGCTGTCGAGGACGACGCGGTCGAGCCGGTTGGCGCGGGCAAAGGCGCGCGCCGCGGCGAGCTTCCAACGGTGCAGCCGCTCTTCTTGATCGAGCGGCGGATCGGGCCAGCGGATGTTGAGCCCCTCCACCGGGATCGCGAAATCCTCGGGCAGCACGATCTGCACCCGCTCGGGATCGATCGCGACCGAGGCCGAGCTATCCACTGTCTCCGCGATCGTCTTCAGCGCGACCCAGCAGCCGGAGTAGCGCGACATCGCCCATCCGAGGAGGCCGAAATCGAGCATCTCCTGCACGCCGGACGGGTTCAGCACCGGGATCAGAGCGTCGATAAAGGCGAATTCGGACTGGTGCGCGAGGGTCGAGGATTTACAGGTATGATCGTCGCCGGCGAGCAGCAACACCCCGCCATGGCGCGCCGAGCCGGCGGCATTGCCATGCTTTAAGGCGTCGCCGCTGCGATCGACGCCCGGACCCTTGCCGTACCACAGCGCAAAGACGCCGTCATGCCTGGCGCCTGGAAACAGCCCGACCTGCTGGCTGCCCCAGACCGCGGTGGCGGCCATCTCTTCGTTGATCGCCGGCTGAAAATGGATGCGGTTTTTCTCGACAAACGGGCGCGCCCGCCACAACGCCTGGTCGAGACCGCCCAAGGGCGAGCCGCGATAGCCCGAGATGAAACAGGCCGTATCGAGACCGGCCGCGGCGTCGCGCTGGCGCTGCATCATCGGCAGCCGGACCAGCGCCTGGGTCCCGGTCAGATAGACGCGGCCTTTGTCGAGGGCGTATTTGTCATCGAGGGTGGCTGCCCTGAGCGCCATCGGGATCTCCCGTGCCTGGCTCTGTTCCCGAAAAAGTA
>JBOHMF010000413.1:0-4057 GCA_050730055.1 Allostellaceae bacterium | reverse complement strand
GACGTGTTGCAGATCGACATTCTCGCGATCGAGCCGCGGCAGAACTGGGGTTACACCCGCGTCCGCCCGCTCTCCGGCACGCTTCCCGAGGATTTTCCGATCCGCCGCACCTGGCACAGCGCGATCGACCGTCAGCGCGGCCAGGCGACCCTGCCGTGGGGTGCCGAGATCGACCTCGCGCCGTTTTTTGGCGTGATGGGCGTGGCGCCGCCGCCGGTCTATGGCGCGGTCAGTTCGATCCAGCCGCGCGAGTTTGGCGGCAACATGGATCTGAAGGAACTGGTCGCCGGCACCACCCTCTATCTGCCGGTCTGGGCACCGGGCGGGCTGTTCTCGGCCGGCGACGGGCACGGCGTGCAGGGCGACGGCGAGGTTTGCGTGACCGCGCTCGAAACCGCGCTCAGCGGCACCTTTCGCCTGACCTTGCGCAAGGATTTGCATTTCCCGCTGCCGCGCGCCGAGACGCCCTCGCACTGGATTACGATGGGCTTTAACGAGGACCTCGACGACGCGGCCAAGACGGCGCTCAGGCAGATGATCGACCTGATCGGCGAGCGATTGGGACTCGGCCGGGAAGACGCCTATATGTTCGCCAGTCTCGCCGTCGATATGCGGGTGACGCAGCTTGTCGATGGCAACAAGGGCATCCACGCCATGCTGCCAAAGCGCTACGCGGAATTGCGCCCGGGGAATGAGAAAGCAAGCGCCGGATAGAACGCAACGGCTCTCTCCCTCATCTTTCCCGCAGAGATCGATGAGGGAGAGGACGATGTTGGATTTTGATCACTGCTGGGCGGCGGTCGAGGGACGCGACGCCAGCGCCGATGGCCGCTTTGTCTATGGTGTCGCGACGACGGGGGTGTTCTGCCGGCCGGGCTGCGCCTCGCGCCAGCCGCGGCGCGAGAATGTGCGCTTTTTTGCCGATGCCGAGGCCGCTGAAGCGGCCGGCTTCCGCCCGTGCAAGCGCTGCCGTCCGAGCGAGGCCTCGGCCGCCGCGCGCCACCTGGCCGCGGTCGAGCGCGCCTGCGCCCTGTTGCGCGACAGCGAGACGGTGCTGAGCCTCGACCGGCTCGCCGCCGCGGCGGGGCTGAGCCGCTATCATTTTCACCGCGTCTTCAAGCAGATAACGGGAACGACACCGCGCGACTATGCGCGCGCGCAGCGGATCGGTCGGTTTGGCGAGGCACTCGCTGCGGGCGAGAGCGTGGCCGCCGCGGTCTACGCTGCCGGTTTTGGCTCAAGCTCGCGCGCCTATGAGGCAGCGCCCTCGGCGCTCGGCATGACGCCGGGCCGGCGGCGGCAGGGCGGCGAGGGCGAGACGATCCGCTTTGTCACACTCGAAACGCCGCTCGGCTGGGCGCTTGTCGCCACCACTCATCGCGGCATCTGCATGACGGCGCTTGCCGATGACCGCGACACCCTCGTCGTCCATCTGAAGGCGCGCTTTCCGGCGGCCTCTCTGGCTGCCGAAGACGCGGCGCTGCGAGCCTGGGCCGAGCGCATCGTGCGCTTTATCACGCGGCCGGAAGAAGACCTCGACCTCCCGCTCGACATCCGCGGCACCGCCTTTGAGGCGCGGGTGTGGCGCGCCTTGCGCAAGATCCCGCTCGGGCAGACCGCGAGCTATGCCGAGATCGCCGCGGCGATCGGTGCGCCAAAGGCGGTCCGCGCGGTCGCTCGGGCCTGCGCATCCAACCGCCTCGCGCTCCTGGTGCCGTGTCATCGCGTCGTCCATAGCGACGGGACACTCAGCGGCTACCGCTGGGGCGTCGAGCGCAAACGCGCGCTCCTCGCCCGCGAGCGGGACGCCGCATCCGGGAACGCCGCCCGTGCCGCAGCCGAATAGGCCCGCCCCGGACCACCCCCGCGAAAGCGGGGGTCCGGGGCGGGAGATCGCCGAGCGCATCGCCGCCCTCGCTTGGGCGAAAGCGGCGGCGGCGCTCGACGAGCGCGGCTATGCGGTGCTGCCGGGCCTGCTCGCTGCGCCGGAATGTCTCGCCCTGGCGGCGATCTACCCCGAGGAGGAGCCGTTTCGCAGCCGCATCGTCATGCAGCGCCATGCCTTTGGCCAGGGCGAGTACAAGTATCTGCGCTACCCGTTGCCGCCCGTGGTCGCGGCGCTGCGCGCGGCGCTCTATCCGCGCCTCGCGCCGGTTGCTAACCGCTGGCACGAGCGGCTCGGCGAAACCCGCCGCTTCCCGGAAGCGCTCGAGGTCTGGCTCGCCGAGTGCCACGCCGCCGGGCAGACGCGGCCGACACCGCTTCTGCTTCATTACCAGGCGGGCGACTACAACTGTCTGCACCGCGATCTCTACGGCGCACTCGTGTTTCCGTTGCAGGCGACACTGTTGCTGAACGTGCCGGAAACCGATTTTGCCGGCGGCGAGTTTGTCCTGGTCGAGACGCGGCCGCGCGCCCAGTCAAAGGCCGAAGTGGTGCCGCTGCGCCAGGGCGACGGTGTCGTCTTTGCCGTCAACCACCGCCCGGCGCAGGGCCGGCGCGGCTGGCATCGCTTGGCGCTGCGCCACGGGGTCAGCCCGATCCGGCGCGGGCGGCGCACGACGCTCGGGATCATCTTTCACGATGCGGCGTGAGGCGATCACCCGTAGAACGGGCAACCGCCTCTCCGGCTGGAACCCGTCTAGCGTCGGTACGGCCGGTAGTGCAGGTTCAGCTCTGCAAGACCACCTGCGACATCGAGACCCCTCTGGCCCTCGATACTGAGCGGTTGCAGGCTGAAGGAGCGGCCGTTGCCGCCGACCAGCACATTGGCGCCGACGACGACCCCGACCGCGGCGCTGCCGGTGACCCCGGTATAGGTGCCGGACAGCATCCCGCGCCGCGGATACCGCGCCGCATTGGTCGTCACGACATTCCACATGATCCGGCCGCCCCGCAGATAGCCGATATCGACACCAAGCTTTGAGAGGTCGCCAAGATAATGCTCGGGGCCGTCGGGGCCGCTGAAGGTGCAGTTGACCGGGCGCGAGGACCCGATGATATGGCCGGGACCGCCGCCGACATTGCAGGCGAGCGTTCCGACATCGACCGCCGCCCATCCCGGCGCCGCCATCAGCATGGCACCGACGGCCGCTCCGGCGGCCAGCAGGATCGGACGAGCATTCCACCGCATGTCAATGCACTCCTGGACATTCCATCGGCCAACGCGCGACAGCGGCAGCGCTGCTGTGCCGCGCATCAACCCCCTGCGCAACGTCCGCAGTGCAAAGAGCGTTCCCCGTGCGGCCTGCACAGCCGGCGCACGAGGTGTGGCCCCGTCTTTCACAACACCGGAGGTGGCGGATTTTACATCGGCGGCGTCAGTCCGTTTTCGCCGACCGAGATATAGGCGGCGTCAAGCCCGCTCTTGCCATTCGATCTCGTTGCGAAGGCAATGATCTTCGCATCGGGCACCACCACCGACCTCTGGGCCGCGGCCAGACGGACGACCGGAGCGCTCGCCGGCACCAGGATGCGAACCTTGCCGCCGTGGTCGTAGGTAATGGTCAACTCGGTGCCGGAGGCTCCGCCGGTATTGGCGGCGACCGTGCCGTTGGTCATTGTGCCGCGGACCGGCGGGGCGCTCTCCGGCGGCGCGGCGGCGGCGACGGTGCCATTGGTCATCGTGCCGCGCACCATCGGCGCCTTTGTTGCAAAGGTGGCGCCGGGCCGGTCGGCGCGGGCGACTGCGGCCGGGATGCTCCAGCTACGATGTCCCTCGCCGGTGCCGCGCATCGCGTTCGGAAAGATATGGACCTCAAGCGCCACCAGATGGCTTTTTGAGCCGGTCGCGCCGACGCCGACAAAATCGCCGGGCTTGATGTCCGACAGGCTCACCCGCGTCAGCGTGCTGTATTTTGTGCCGGGCTGCAGCGTCAGATCGACCGTGCGCCCGTTATCAGCCTTGATCGTGATGGCGTTGCCGCTGACGGATTGGATTGTGCCGCGGACACGCACCTTTGCGGGCGCCGCGCTCGCGCCCGCGCCGAGACCGAGGGCGAGGAGTCCCACCATCGCAGCACCAAGAAATTTTCCCATCTTTTCATCCTCCCGATTG
>JBOHMF010000412.1:0-4066 GCA_050730055.1 Allostellaceae bacterium | reverse complement strand
GACGGAGGGTGCCGGCGGCGCGCCGCCTTCCAGCGCGCGCACCAGTTCTTCGGGCGCCGGCAGATCGGCGACATGGGCGAGGCGCACGAGCACCATGTCGCTCGCCTGTTTTGGCGCCGGCGCCCGGTCCACCTCCTCCACTCCCTTCAGGAGCATCTGCCAGACGCGCGCCAGGACTGGCAGCGACAGGCGCTCTGCGAGCGGGCCGGCGCGCTCGCGGTCGCCCTCGGCCAAGGGATCGCCGCTGCCGGCCTCGGGCGCGAGCTTCAGCCGGGTCGTGAAATGGCACAGATCGAGCAGTTCGCGCAGCACCGTGGCCGGGTCGTCGCCGCCCTGGTAGAGGCTCTCCATGCGCGCGAGCGCGGCCGCCGTCTCGCCGCGCAAGGCGCTCTCAAACAAGGCGAAAACCTGCCCGCGATCGGCGATCCCGAGCATCTCGCGCACAGCTCCCTCGGTGACCCGCTCGCCGCCGAGGACGATCGCCTGATCGAGGAGCGACAGCCCGTCGCGCACCGAACCGTCGGCGGCGCGGGCCAGGAGCGCGAGCGCCGCCGGCTCGATCGCGATGCCCTCGCGCGCGGCGATCGCGCCATAATGGGAGACGAGAAGATCGAGCGGCACCCGGCGCAGCGCAAAACGCTGGCAGCGCGACAGGACGGTGACCGGGACCTTGTGAACTTCGGTCGTGGCAAAGACGAATTTGACATCGGGCGGCGGTTCTTCGAGCGTCTTCAGAAGCGCGCTGAACGCCTGCCGCGACAGCATGTGAACTTCGTCAATGATGTAGACCTTGGTGCGCGCCGCGACCGGGCGGTAGCGCACCCCTTCGATCAGATCGCGGATGTCATCGACCCCGGTGCGCGAGGCGGCGTCCATCTCGATGACATCGGGGTGGCGGTCCTCGGCGATGGCGCGACACTCCGCACAGACGCCGCAGGGCTCTGCGGTCGGCCCGCCGGTGCCGTCGGGGCCGACGCAGTTGAGCGCGCGCGCGATGATGCGGGCGGTCGTCGTCTTGCCGACCCCGCGCACCCCGGTCAGGATAAAGGCATGGGCGATGCGCCCGGCCGCGATCGCATTCGACAGCGTGCGCACCATCGCCTCCTGCCCGATCAGTTCGGCAAAGGTCGAGGGGCGGTATTTGCGGGCGAGGACGCGGTAGCCGCTCGCGGTTTCGCTCATCAGGAGGGCCATCGAAGAGGCGGGAGCCCGGGCGGACGACCCAGATCGGAACTCGTTACGGCTGCTTCCTTCCAGACCTGACCGGCTTGGCGAGGGACCTGCCCGCCGCCGGACTCCCGCCCCACTATATCAGCCCGCGACGGGGTCGGGGCAAGGCTCACGGCACGCGCGCCCGCTTGCCGAGCCGGAACCGGCGTGCCACTCTCGCCCAATGCGGACACCCAACTTCTATACGTCCCCCGGGTTTGAGCGCGCCGGCGAGCGGCGCCGCGACACGGTTTGGATCACCGAGCGGCTGACCCATCCCGAGAGCGTCTTTCTTCCGCTCTGGCACCACCAGAACCTGATCCTCGAAGCGGACGGGGCGCCGCGCGCGGTGCTGCTCGACACCGCCGGGGTCGCCGCGGCGCTCGGCGGGAATGGCGCCGGGGCGGACGGGCTGGCCGAGGGTACACTCGTCTTTCTCGGCCTCGCTGCCGAGCGCGCCCATTTTGCCCTCGACCTGTCGGCCGACGCGGCGCCGCTCGACCGGCTGCGCCCCGCTGTCCCGGCGGCGGGCAGCACGGCGGGCGTCACCCTGCGCTTTGCCGATCTGCGCCAGATCGGGGCGATCATCGAGCGGCGCGAGGGGGCGCTCCTCGCATTTGCCCGCGCTATGTCATACTGGCACGCGCGCCACCGCTTCTGCGGGGTGTGCGGCCGCCCGACCCGCAGCGAAGAGGCCGGGCACATGCGGCGCTGCACCGATCCGGGCTGCGCCGCGATGCATTTTCCGCGCACCGATCCGGCCGTCATCATGCTGGTGACGGACGGTGAGCGGGCGCTCTTGGGGCGCAACAGGAATTTTCCCCTGCCGGGCATGTATTCGACCTTGGCCGGCTTTGTCGAACCCGGCGAGAGCCTCGAAGACGCCGTCGCCCGCGAAGTGGGCGAGGAGACCGGTATCCGCGTCGGCCCGGTCATCTACCACTCCTCGCAACCATGGCCGTTTCCGGCCAACATCATGCTCGGATTCTTCGCGCGCGCGGTCTCGACCGAGATCACGGTCGATCTCGGCGAACTGGCGGACGCGCGCTGGTTCACACGCGATTATTTGCGCTCCCACCGGGACGACGACGAGTTCCGCCTGCCGCACCGCGATTCGATCGCCCGCCGGCTGATCGAGGATTGGCTTGCCGGCGCCATCCCGTCGTGATCGCAGGACCGGGTGGAGACGCCCCGGCAACCGTGTCCCGTGCCCCCTCAGGTATCCGCCGGGGTGTGGGAAAGGCTTGGTTTCGCCGCAAAAATCGTCGATAGTGAGGGCGATTGCCGGCTTTGGTTGAGCGCGAAATGCTGCTGGCGCGCCTGTTTGAGAAACTGATCACGATCGGCCGGCTCACCCTCGTCGATGCCGCCGGTCGCACCCACGCCCTCGCCGGGACGGCGCCCGGCCCGGCGGTAACGATCCGGCTGTCCGACCGGACCCTGCATTGGAAGCTCCTGCTGCGGCCTCGCCTCTATCTGCCTGAAGCCTACATGGACGGCACCCTGACCCTTGAGGAGGGCAGCCTCTACGACCTGATCGGTCTGTTGGAGGCCAATCTCGAAGCGCTGCCCCGCGGCTTTCTCACCCGCCGGCTCGATGGCACGGGCACGCTTCTGCGCCGCTTTCACCAGCACAACCCGATCGCGCGCGCGCGCCGGAACGCCGCCCATCACTACGATCTTTCGGACGAGCTCTACGCGCTGTTTCTCGACCGCGACCGGCAGTATTCCTGCGCTTATTTCCGCGATTCCGACAGCGACATCGACACCGCCCAGGCGGACAAGAGACGGCACCTGGCGTCAAAGCTTTTGCTGCGCCCGGGCCAGAGGGTGCTCGACATCGGCTCGGGCTGGGGCGGGCTCGCTCTCTATCTCGCCGCCGAATGCGGTGTCGAGGTGACCGGTCTGACGCTCTCGACCGAGCAGCATAAGGTGGCGACGCGACGCGCCGCCGCCGCCGGCCTCGCCGACCGCGTGCGTTTTCTGCTGCGCGACTATCGCGAGGAGCAGGGCGAATACGACCGGATCGTCTCGGTCGGCATGTTCGAGCATGTCGGCGTCAACCAGTACGGCGTCTTTTTTGCCAGGCTCAAGGAGCTGCTGAAGCCGGACGGGGTCGCTCTGTTGCACGCGATCGGACGCATGGACGGGCCGGGTTCGACCAACCCCTGGATTCGCAAGTACATCTTTCCCGGCGGCTATTGCCCGGCCCTGTCGGAAGTGGTGCCGGTGGCCGAGCGGAACCGGCTGTGGATCACCGACATCGAGATCCTGCGCCTGCACTATGCCAGGACGCTGCGCGCCTGGCGCCGGCGCTTTATGGACAACCGCGAGCGCGTGCGCGCACTCTATGACGAGCGCTTTTGCCGCATGTGGGAGATGTATCTGGTCGGCTCGGAGATGGCCTTCCGGCGCGGCAACCATCTTGTCTTTCAGATGCAGCTCGCCAAGGCGGTCGAGACCGTGCCGCTCGTGCGCGACTATATGTTCGAGTGGGAGAGCGCTCATGGCGCGGCAGCGGAAGAGGCTGCCTGACCCCTCGCCGCGCCCGACCTCGCGGGACGGAGCCGCCCCCGTGTCTGGTCACGGGGCAGGCTTGTCCCCGCCTTACACAGGGCTGTGGATCGATTGCACCGCGTCGCCGCAAGCGGCCGATGCTATCGTTCCGCGCATGGAAACAAACGTCACGACACTGCGCGGCGAGCGGATCGGCCCCGAGCCGTTGCGCCTGCCCCCCGCCAACACCGACGCCGAGCAGCGCCTCCTGGGCGCGATGCTGATCAACAACGCGGCCTATGGCCGGGTCGCGGAGTTTCTGCAGGCGGAGCATTTTTCGAGCGCTGTGCACGGCCGCATC
>JBOHMF010000411.1:0-4089 GCA_050730055.1 Allostellaceae bacterium | reverse complement strand
GTTCGCCGGTGGCGCCCGATGTCGCGGCGGTCGAACTGCCGCTTTATGGCCGCATTGCCGCCGGGACGCCGATCGAGGCGCTGCGCGACCAGAGCGCGACGCTCGGCGTGCCCGCGGCGATGCTCGGCCAGAGCGGCGAGCACTACGCCCTCGAAGTCGCCGGCGACAGCATGATCGAGGCCGGCATCTTCGATGGCGACACGGTCATCGTCCAGCGCACCGAAACGGCCGAGAACGGCACCATCGTCGTCGCGCTCGTCGATGACCAGGAGGTGACGCTGAAGCGGTTGCGCCGGCGCGGCGCCTCGGTCGCCCTCGAACCGGCCAACAAGGGCTACGAGACGCGGATCTTCGGACCCGACCGGGTCAAGGTGCAGGGCCGCCTCGTCGGCCTCATGCGCCGGTATTGAGACGCGCGCCGCCCCGCGAATTTTCTTGTCCGCCCGCCCGCTCTGCGGCTCTACTTCCGCCTGTAATCAGCGGAGGGCCTGATGCTGGGCTTGATGTCGGAGCGGCCGCTCCTCATTTCCTCGATCCTCTCTCATGCGGCGACCTGGCACGGCGACACCGAGATCGTCGCGCGCCTGCCGGAAGGGCCGACCCATCGCTATACCTACGCCGAGGCCGAGCGCCGCGCCAAAAAGCTGGCGCGCGCGCTGCTGCGGCTCGGCATCAAGCCCGGCGACCGGATCGGCACGCTGGCCTGGAACACCCATCGCCATTTTGAATTGTATTACGCGATCTCCGGGATCGGCGCGGTCTGCCATACGATCAACCCGCGCCTGTTTGACGAGCAGCTCGTCTATATCATCAATCACGCCGCCGACCGGCTCCTGTTTGTCGATGCCAGCTTTTTCCCGCCGGTCGAGCGGCTGGCGAAAAACCTGCCGGCCGGGTGCCGCATCGTCCCGCTGGGCGAGGCGGGAGCGGCGCCGCCCGGTCTCCCGGTCACGGCCGCCTACGAGGAACTGCTGGCCGGCGAGAATGCGGACTTCACCTGGCCGGAGTTTGACGAGCGCACCGCCGCCGCGCTGTGCTACACCTCGGGCACCACCGGCAATCCGAAAGGCGTGCTGTATTCGCATCGCTCGACCTTGATCCACGCCTTTGCCGCCTCGCTGCCGGATGCGATCGCGATGACCGCGCGCGATGTGGTCTGCCCGGTGGTGCCGCTGTTTCACGCCTGCGGCTGGGCGACGCCCTATACCGCGGCCTTGAACGGCACCAAGTACGTCCTGCCCGGCCCGCGCCTCGACGGCAAGAGCCTCTACGAACTGTTTGAGACCGAAGGGGTGACGCTGGGCCTCGGCGTGCCGACGATCTGGCTCGGTTTCGAGGCCTATCTTGCCGAGAGCGGCGCACGCTGTTCGACCTTGCGCGCGGTCCTCTCCGGCGGCTCGGCGATCCCGCCCTCGCTGATCGACGCCTTTGCCCGGCGCGGCATCGATATGGTCCAGGGCTGGGGGATGACCGAGATGAGTCCCTTGGGCTCGACCTCGGCGCTGAAAAAGAAGCACGCCGCCCTCGATCCGGCGGTGCAGCGGGCGGTGAAGGCCAGCCAGGGCCGCCCGATGTTTGGGGTTGAGCTGAAGATCGTCGATGACGAGGGCCGCGAACTGCCGCACGACGGCAAAACGGTCGGCGAGATCCTGGCGCGCGGCAACTGGGTCATCAACGGCTATTTTGAGGACGAAGCGGCGAGCAAGGCGGCGATGACCGCGGACGGCTGGCTGCATACCGGCGATGTCGCGGCGATCGATCCCGACGGATATCTGCAACTTACCGATCGCCGCAAGGACATCATCAAGTCGGGCGGCGAGTGGATCAGTTCGATCGATCTGGAAAACGCCGCGATGGCGCACGAGGATGTGGCCGAGGCGGCGGTGGTGGCGATCCCGCACCCGCGCTGGGGCGAGCGGCCGCTCCTCATCGTCACGCCGCGCCCCGGACGCAAGGCTGAGCGCGACAGTCTCATCGCCTTTCTCGGCGCCCGCTTTCCGCGCTGGATGCTGCCCGATGATGTCGTGAGCCTTGCCGAGCTGCCGCATACGGCAACCGGCAAGGTGATGAAGACGCGGCTGCGCGAGATGTTTCGCGATCACCACCCGCCGCAACCTTGACCGCGAGGATTGACAAAGCGGCCCGTCCTCCCTTGATCGCTTTGCCATGACCGCTGTCGTCACCCGCTTCGCCCCCTCGCCGACCGGCTTTCTGCACATCGGCGGCGCGCGCACGGCCTTGTTCAACTGGCTCTTTGCACGCCATCACCAGCGTTACGGCGACGGCGGCACGTTCCTGCTGCGCATCGAGGATACCGACCGGGTCCGTTCGACCCCGCAGGCGGTGGCCGCGATCATCGACGGTCTCGCCTGGCTCGGTCTCCAATGGGACGGCGAGATCATCCACCAAACCGCGCGTCTGGCGCGCCATGCCGAGGTCGCGCGCTGCCTCCTGGACGAAGGGCGCGCCTATCGCTGCTTCTGCACCCCCGCAGAGCTGGAGGCGATGCGCGCGCGGGCGCGCGCCGAGAAGCGCTCGGTGCGCTATGACGGCACCTGGCGCGAGCGCGACCCCGCCGAGGCGCCGCCGGGGGTTGCGCCGGCGATCCGCCTCAAGGCGCCGCAGCACGGCAGCACGACGATCCGCGACCGGGTGCAGGGCGAAGTGACGGTCGCCAACGAGGAACTCGACGATCTGATCATCCTGCGCGCCGACGGCACCCCGACCTACAATTTCTCGGTCGTCGTCGATGATCACGACATGGGCGTCACCCATGTGATCCGCGGCGACGACCATCTCAACAATGCCTTTCGCCAGACCCAGATCTTCCGCGCTCTCGACTGGCCGATCCCCGAATTCGCCCATATCCCGCTGATCCACGGCGCCGATGGCGCCAAGCTGTCAAAGCGCCACGGAGCGCTCGGGGTCGAGGTCTATCGCGACCTCGGCTACCTTCCCGAGGCGCTGCGCAACCATCTCCTGCGCCTTGGCTGGAGCCACGGCGACGACGAGATCATCGCGACCGAGGAAGCCATCCGCTGGTTTGATCTCGACGCCGTCGGCCGCGGCGCGGCGCGCTTTGACTTTGCCAAACTCGACAGCATCAATGCGCATTACATCCGCGCCGCCGCGGATGACCGCCTCCTCGCGCTGATCGCCCCGCGTCTCGCAGCAAGGCTCGGCCGAGGACTCTCCGGCGGCGACAACGCGCGCCTGCTGCGCGCCATGCCGGAATTGAAATTGCGGCCAAAGACGCTCTCCGAACTTGCCGCCAACGCCATTTTTTATGTCGCGCCCCGTCCGCTTGAGCCCGACCCCAAGGCTGCGGCGATCCTGACGCCGGCGGCGCGCGGATTGCTCGGCGAAGTGGCGGCGCGGCTCACCGATGCCGATTGGCGCGCGGCCCCGCTCGAAGCACTGGTCCGCGGGTTTGCCGACGAGAAGGGAGTAAAGCTCGGCGCGCTGGCGCAACCGCTGCGCGCGGCGCTGACCGGCGCCCTCGCCTCGCCCGGCATCTTTGAGGTGATGGTGGTGTTGGGCCGCGCCGAGTGCCTCGGCCGGATCGCCGACGCGGCGGCGCGCTGAGCGCTTCCCCGCCGGGATGCGGCGGGTTTCTTCCTGGTGCAATGCACACAGGGATAAGGCGGATCGGACGCGCCGCGCCCGGTGTTTGCCAATTGTCGCAGACCGGCCTATTTTGTCGCCGATCGGGAACCGCTTTTTGCGGTGCAGCAAAGGAGGTGCATCGATGGACGGCAACAATCTGACGACCGGAACGGTAACCCTGACCGACGACTCCACCGGCAAATCGGTGCAACTCCCGGTGCTCGGCGGAACGGTCGGGCCGCATGTCATCGACATCCGCAAGCTCTACGCGCAGTCCGGTTATTTCACCTATGACCCCGGCTTTATGGCGACCGCGGCCTGCCGTTCCAGCATCACCTTTATCGACGGCGACGAGGGGGTGCTGCTCTATCGCGGCTATCCGATCCAGGAACTCGCCGAGCGCAGCGATTTTATGGAAGTCGCCTATCTGCTGCTCTATGGCGAATTGCCCACGGCCAAGGAAAAAGAGAAATTTGTCTTTGA
>JBOHMF010000410.1:0-4147 GCA_050730055.1 Allostellaceae bacterium | reverse complement strand
GCATTTGACCGCGCCGATCCGTCCCGTGTTCGGCAGGCGCGTGCAGCGTATTGCTAATGCGAATGGTTCGCATTATCATTTCGAGCGAAAACGTCAGCTTGTGCTTCACCGATGGCAGCACCTCATCCTCTTTTCCCAAAGAACGGACCTGTCGGCAGGCTTCTGCGGGCCGGTCTCGGCGGCGTGTTTGGCTGCGTCCTGTCCACCGCCGGGACCCTGCCCGCAACGGCGGCTCCGCCCGCGGTCCCGCTGCCGACCGCACCGGAAAGTTTTGCGACGGGTCTGCCCGCAACCGGACCGTTCGGGTTTCTCTCAAACCTGTCGCGGACCAACTACCTGCTCGGCGACATGTGGGGTCTGCGCACGCTCCTCAGCCGCTACGGGATGTCCCTCGGTCTGCAAGAGACGAGCGAGGTGCTCGGCAATGCGACGGGTGGGGTGCGGCAGGGCGCCCGCTATGACGGTCTCACCCAGATGGTCCTGCAGCTCGATACGCAGCGCGCCTTTGGCTGGTATGGCGGCACCTTCAACGCCAGCGCCCTTCAGATCCACGGCCGCAACCTCAGCGCCGACAACCTCCTTACTTTGCAGACCGCGAGCGGCATCGAGGCCGACCGCGCCACCCGGCTGTGGGAGCTCTGGTACGACCAGAAATTCGGCCGCGAGGCCCGCTATGACGTGAAGCTCGGCCAGCAGAGCCTCGACCAGGAATTCATGGTCAGCCAGAATGCGCTCCTCTTTGTCAACACGATGTTCGGCTGGCCGATGCTGCCCTCGGCCGATCTGCCGGGGGGCGGCCCGGCCTACCCGCTCTCGGCGCTGGGAGTGCGGCTGCGTGGCCGACCCCTCGACGCCTGGACCTTTCTGACGGGCGTTTTCAGCGGCAGTCCGGTCGGCACCAACGCCCCCGGCGATCCGCAGCAGCAGAACCCGTCGGGTCTCAGCTTCCCCTGGAACGGCACGCTCGCCATCGCTGAGTTGCAGTACGCCTACCCGGCGCTCGGCACGACGGTCTCGGCCAGCGAAGCGCAGCCGCTCGCACGCACCTACAAGATCGGCCTCTGGTACGATACCAAGCCCTTTGCCGACTAGGCGATCGACAATACCGGCCTTTCTCTCGTCAACCCTCTGAGCACCGGCATCCCGCGGATGCACCGCGGCGACTGGGCCGTCTATGCGGTCCTCGATCGGATGATCTGGCAGGACCCGGAAGAACTCGACAAGACCCTCAATCTGTTCATCCGGCCGATGGGGACGCCTCTCGGCGACCGCAACCTGATCGATTTCAGCCTCAACGCCGGGATCACCCTGCACGAACCGTTCCCGCATCGCGACGACGACACCTTTGGCATCGGCATGGGCTATGCGCGCGTGAGCGGCCGCGCCGCCGCTCTCGACCGCGCTACGGCGCTGTTCACCGGCGCCTTCACGCCGATCCGCAACGGCGAGACTTTTGTCGAGGCGACCTATCAGTATCAGGTCACGCCGTGGCTGACGCTTCAGCCGGATTTCCAGTACGTCTTCAACCCCGGCGCCGGCATCGCCAACCCGAGTGCCCCGACGCGGAAGATCGAGGACGAAGCGGTCTTTGGCCTGCGCACCTCCGTTCTTTTTTTGAGGTCAGATGTGCAAATGCGCCGCATTCTCATCTTTGCCAATCCGTGCCATGATATCAGAGGAGGTTCAGCACCATGATCGGCTCTGCCCACCCCATTGCTGTGAGAATGCTCGCCGCACTCGGCGCGGCGGCAGCAGCGGCAGCAGCGGCAGCGCTTCCCGCCGCTGCTCAGGCGGCAGCGACCGGCACTCTCGGAGCGATCCATCGGCACCTGACGCTGACCTCGACAGTCACGGCCAACGGCAACCTCAACCCTTATGCCGTCGTCGTCGCCCCGGTCTCGGCGGGCACGATCCAGAAGAACGACGTACTGGTGACCAATTTCAACAATGTCTCGAATTTGCAGGGCACCGGCACGACGATCATCGACTACAACCCTGCGACCCGGAAGGCGGCATTGTTTGCCAACCTGCCGCAGCGCCTGCCGCAATGTCCCGGCGGCGTCGGTCTCGGCACGGCGATGACGATGCTGAAGAGCGGCTGGGTCATCGTCGGCAGTACGCCTTCCGCCGACGGGACGACAAAGACCAAGGGTCCCGGCTGCCTCCTTGTTCTCGACCCGAACGGCAAGCTGGTTGCCACCTGGACCGGCCCGAACATCAACGATCCCTGGGGCAACATGGCGGTCATCGACAAGGGAACACGCGCGATATTGTTTGTCAGCATGGCGGGGTTTGGCGTGCCGGGACCGCAGGTGACTGATCCCAGGACCGGCGCTCCGGTCACCGTCAACAAGGCAACAGTGGTGCGGATTGCGCTGTCGGTCCCCGCCGGCCAGCCGCCGGCGATTACAAATGAGACCGTCATCGCCAACGGTTTTGGCCAGCGCGCCGACCGTGACGCGTTTCTGATCGGTCCGACCGGGCTCGCGCTTGCGCCCGACGGAACGCTCTACGTGTCGGACGCGCTCGGCAACCGCATCGCCGCCATCGCCGACGCGACAACGCGCACGACGAGCGCCGGCACCGGCCGCACGGTCACGCAAGACGGTCTCCTGAAGCGGCCGCTGGCGATGTGCATGACCCTCGACGGCAACCTGCTCGTGACCAACGCCAAAAACGGCGAAGTCGTCGAGGTCGATCCCAGAACCGGAAAACAGCTTGACGCGCAATGGATCGACGCCGATCAGGCGCAGTCGCCGCCGGGCAACGGCGATCTCTTCGGCATCGCGATGACGCCCGATGGCAACGGCTTTTATTACGTCGAGGACGATGTCAACACGTTGATGGAGGCCGCGCGATGACGGCGCGCGAAGGGGAGGGGTCCTCGCGCCGCGGCTTTCTGACCGGAGCGGCGGGTCTTGCGGCCGCGGGCATCGGCTTCGGGTCCGGCCGCACCGCAAGAGCCGCGGCAGAAGAAGCCACGGCCAACGGACCCCAGGCAGCCGGCAAGACCGCCGCCGAGTCCTTCTGGGGTGCGCATCAAGCCGGCATCCTCACCTCGCCGCAAAGCCACAGCTATTTCGCCGTCTTTGATCTCGCGGCAACAAGGCGCGGGGATGTGGTGGAATTGCTGAAGGCGTGGACAGAAGCCGCCGCGCGGATGGCCGAGGGCAAGACCGCCCAACCCCTCGGCGACGGCTTGCAGCCCGCCCTCGCTCCGCAAGGCGGCAGCAAGCCGCAAGGCGGCGGCTATGACACGCCGGCGGCGACTGTGATGGCGGCCGACACCGGCGAGGTCCTGGGCCTGCCACCCGAGCGGCTGACCGTAACCTTCGGTTTTGGCGCCGGTCTCTTTGTCAGGGACGGCA
The DNA here is from genome assembly GCA_050730055.1 of Allostellaceae bacterium. Lineage (GTDB taxonomy): Bacteria > Pseudomonadota > Alphaproteobacteria > ATCC43930 > CGMCC-115725 > AP-15. The sequence goes on along the minus strand of JBOHMF010000410.1, from coordinate 779 downwards.
AGGACCGTTTCGGGCTTGCCGCGCGCCGGCCGGCGGCGCTTGTCGCCATGCCGCGCTTTGTCGGCGACGAGCTCGCCGAGAGGCATACCGGCGGCGACCTGTCGGTGCACGCTTGCGCCGATGACCCGCAAGTCGCCTTTCATGCGGTCCGTCAACTCGCCCGCGGCGCCGCCGGCATCGCAAAAATCCGCTGGGTGCAGACCGGGTTTCTGCCTCATCAGGTCGGCGACGAACCCCCGCGCAACCTGATGGGCTTCAAGGACGGCATGGTCAACCCGGCGACCGGCGACCCGAAGGCGATGAACGAATTTGTCTGGGTCGGCCAGGAAGGGCCGGTCTGGATGACGGGCGGGAGCTATATGGTCGCCCGCCGCATCCGCATCGCGATCGAGCACTGGGACCGCATGAAGGTGGCGTTCCAGGAGCAGACGATCGGCCGCCACAAGATTTCCGGCGCTCCGCTCGGCGGGAAGAGCGAACGCGCTCCGCTCGATCTCGCCGCCACCGACAAGGACGGCAACCCGATCATCCCCGCAAATGCCCATATCCGGCTCGCCGCTCCCGCGACAAATGGCGGTGCGCAGATCCTGCGGCGGTCCTATTCCTACAATGATGGCGTCGATTTCACCGCCGAGCGCTGGCCGCCGTGGCGGCAGGGTCTCGAATACGACGCCGGCCTTCTTTTTATCTGTTACCAGCGCGACCCGCGCACCGGCTTTATCAGGATTTTTGAGCGGATCGCAAAGTTCGACACGATGAACCAGTTTGTCACCCATGTC
>JBOHMF010000409.1:0-4157 GCA_050730055.1 Allostellaceae bacterium | reverse complement strand
CCGCAGTATCTGCCTCCGGGCTGCACCTTTCACCCGCGCTGCGCACATGCGAGGCTCGGGCTCTGCGACCAGGGTGTGCCGGCCATCGAGGAGGCAATGCCCGGCCACGGCGTCCGCTGTCTGCGCTGGCGGGAATTGCATGCGGCCTGAACGAAGCGAGCCGGCGGGGCCGTTGCTCGAGGTGGAAGACCTCAGGATGTGGTTTCCGCTCGGTGGTGGTGCGCTGGCGCGGCGAAGGGAGACCGTGAAGGCGGTGGACGGGGTATCATTTGCGATCAAAACCGGAGAAGTGCTTGGCCTCGTCGGCGAATCCGGCTCCGGGAAGACCACCGTCGGGCGCACGATCCTGCGGCTGATCGAGCCCACCGGGGGGGCAATCCGCTTTGGCGGAGCCGACATCACGCATCTCACGCGCCGCGCCTTACGACCGATTCGCCAGCGAATGCAGCTGGTATTCCAGGACCCGTTCGCCTCGCTCAATCCGCGCATGACGATCGGACGCATTCTCGCCGGCCCCTTGATGATCCATCGCCCGGACATGCCGCGTCACGAGCGGGAGAACTGGATTGCCGCTTCGTTGACCCGGGTCGGGCTCGCACCTCGCCACGCCGGCCGTTACCCGCACGAATTCTCCGGCGGCCAGCGGCAGCGGGTGGGAATCGCGCGGGCGCTGATGTTGCGGCCGGATCTGGTCGTGGCGGACGAACCGGTTTCGGCGCTCGACGTTTCGATCCAGGCCCAGGTCGTGAACCTGCTGCTCGAGATTCGCGACCAGCTCAATCTCGCCATGCTGTTCATCGCCCACGATCTTGCCGTGGTGGCACATATTTCAGACCGGATCGCGGTCATGTATCTCGGCCGGATCGTCGAGTTGGCGCCGGCCGAAGTCCTGTTCGACGCGCCGCGACACCCCTATACCGAGGCGTTGTTGGCGGCGGCGCCGGTGCCGGATCCGGATCACCCGCGGGGCCGGTCCCTGCTCTCCGGAGATGTCCCGAGTCCGGTCAATCCACCGTCCGGCTGCGCCTTCCGTACTCGCTGTCGCTATCAGTTGCCGGCGTGCGCAGCCGCGGTCCCGCCATTGCGTGAGGTCGGTCCGGGCCACCTCTCCGCCTGCATCCGCGACGACATCACGCTCGAGGTACCGATTTAGCGGGCTTTGACGATGATTGACCCGCCTCTATTTCATGCCCGGCGGGTCGGCAACGCCGGTCGCGAACTCAGCCATCAAAATGCCAGGACTGACAATGATGGCTTCAAGGTTCCCAGTCGAGACGTTCAGCGTCCTCATCTTGGCGATGCGCCTGGTGTTCGTAGCTGCCGGCCAAGCTATCGAGCGCCCTGGCTGTATGTGGATGGTCGTAGATGATCGCGGCGGACCACTTGCGATATTTTGCCGCCTCGGTCCGCTCCAGATTCCCGCCATCCCGCGGCAAGCGGGTAGTAACACCGCGCCGGTTTGATTTTCCGATCCAAAAGCCATTGATCATTCTCGTGCTACGGAACAGGTCGATCACATCCCGTACTACCTCCGCGGGCCAAACGTCATCGCTGCCCATCGGAGAGGCTGACAACATCTTGCCGATCTGGCTGTCGGCAATTTCTTCACGCCCGGCCGCCTTGGCAAGCGCACGCGCCTCCTTGATCCACGCTTCCAAGACCGCGCCATCGATTGTGGCATCTTCTCGCGTGCCGGGAAGCCTGTTCCAAAGCTCCAACAGCCGATAGGCCTGGTGGGCAATCGCCTGTGCCCGCGTTGGGTCCGGCGGGACGGGATCAACGACCCCGCTCTCCTCGCTGGGCCTAAAGACCGCACTGACCATTTGGACGAAGAGCGAAGGCGTCTCGGAGAGCGCCTTGTGCAGGATCTTCGCCGACCGCTGCGAGTGCTCAAGGAGCGGAAGGTAGGTCCACTCCAACCCGGCAAGGGTGTTGAAGTCGACGTCCGCCCGGCGGTCCAGTTCACCGAGGATCTCGACGACGTGGTATTGGAACATCGTCGGCTCGTTGGTGTCGCCTCCATTGTTGGCCGGCTGACTTGCCGCTTCTGCCAGCACTGCCACGAGCAGGTCCGAGGGGAGTTCGACTTTGTGATCACGGCCCGCCAGATGGAGAGCGCGTCTCGCGCGTCCGACTGCAATCAGTTTTCGCACGGCAAAGGCCGCAGCCTCAGCCTCATCGATCCAAATGGCGGGTGTGTGCGACCAATAGGCGCGTTCGATCTCCTCGCCGGCCTGCGCGGCCTGATGCCACGTCCAGCTTCTCTGCGGGATGGCCTGCAAAATAGTGAGTACAGCGAGATCACCCCATCCCTGCTCGCGGGCTTTGGCAATGAGCGATCCGGCCCAGGGCTCCTTCCGAACCGGGAACATGGAAATGATGAGGCCTTGGGCAAGGTCGCGTTCATGCTGCTCGCCGCTCCGTACTGCGATTTCCATGAGAGCCTCAAGATCGGCCTCACTCGCGCCAGCGTCGAACAAGGCCTTGCCGATGTAGTCGGCGGAGGACACGAGCCGAGCTAGGTCCAGAATGCCGTTCGCACCGTGGCTAGCAAAGATCGCGAGCGCTGCCCGGCGCCTGGCGTCGTTGACGTCACGTAGTTCCGCCTCCCAGCCTTCATGGGACGGTTTGGGAAGGTGAACGGGAGGATCGAAAAGCCAGGCCACCTGCTCAAGGGGATCGGGCGGCGCAAACCGATCATAAACGCGTTCGAGTCGGTTGAGATCCTCCGACGGCATTGCCCAATCGGCACCCGGAATCATGCGGTGACGGTGCAGGAGCTGTCGCAGGCTCGCCCACATCACCATACGGTCCGCCTTGTTGTCGATCCTCGGTTCGGCGGCCTCCAGGGCCACCAACGCCGCTTCGCGGTCTGGGGCCATATCGGCCAGGCGATCAAGCAGCAGATGCCACCGGACGGCATCCAGGTCCACGTCAGCCAACAGCCGTTCGCTGATGGCGGCCGCGCCGCGACCGATCAGCGCCAAGGTCACCGGTTCCGCCTTTTCGACCGTGAAATCGCGCCAGCGCGGCAATGATGATGGGGACGAGGTGTCATGCCCTCGGGGCAGCAGCCCGAGCATGAGCGTCCAAGCAGCGTTACTTTCGCGCTTGCGGATCAGGTCGAGTGCGCGCAGGCGCTGGTCCAGGGTTGCGTACGTCTGCGGCAGCCAAAGCAGATGGATCTGGCGCAGGCTGTTGGCCGGCCGGTTCCCGGATCGTCCCGGCGGATTGTCGATGGCATCGAGGCGCGCCAGTACAAGCGATACCAGTGGAAGAAGCTCTGGTGACCAGGCGAGCGATTCCAGCGCCCAGAGCAGATCCGACAGATGCTCGGTTCCGAACAGCCCGTCGTCGTCAGTGCCGAACAGTGCCCGGATCGGTGGGTCGCTCTGGTCGAGACTGTCCTCGATGGCGCTCAAGAACGCCCCCGGAGACGCCTCCGCAAGAAGGCGGAAATCTCGCGACAGTGACCACCAGCGTCGCTGGTCCGCATGGCGCAACAGCTTGCTGACAATGGCGTCGGCGCGTCGATGGGCGTCGGGTACGGTCCGGATCTTGTCACCCCATAGGGCGAGCAGGATCAGGACTTCACCAACACCATGGCGGAGCCGTTCCGAATAGTCCGGATGGACGCCATGCACGGACGCCATCCATCGCTCGCCGGGCGCCATGTCGAAGCGGGGGTCGGTCGATCCCAGCACCATGTGGCCAACGGCCTGGAAGCGTTCTACATCACCGACCGTCAGATAGGGCGCCAGGAGCAGCCAGGCGTCCGGGGGGGAGGCAATCCGCCATGTCGATCCGAGTTTGCGGAGCGGGCTGTCAAATTCGCCTATGTAGGGCGCGAGCTTCGCGACGACTTGCTCATAGGACTCACCCGCCAGCTCGGAGACACTGGCCTTGTCAGCTTCCGACGCGTCGTCCCAGGCTCCGGCGAGCAGGGCTGCCAGCAGGGCGCGCGGCGGCGGCTCCTGCGCCCAGGCTGGGAGACGCCCTGGGGCGCTCGGGATGAGCCGGCGGAGAACGGCGAGGTTGCGGGCGCTGTCGCGCGCAAGTGCTCGAGCCCGGGGCTCGACAATGTCGGCTCCGATCAGCGCACCGGCGATACCCTCACGGGAAGGCCTAGCGAGCTTACGCACCTCACCGTGCGAGAC
>JBOHMF010000408.1:0-4176 GCA_050730055.1 Allostellaceae bacterium | reverse complement strand
GTGCCGTGCTGGCGATCTCGGCGATGACGAGCGCGCCGTGCGTCACATCGGGATCGTCGCCGGCATCCTTGATGATGCCGGCGCGGGCGCGATCCGCATCGAGTTCCCGGAGGGCCAGCGCGAACCGCGCGCTCCCGCCACGGGGAAGGTGAAGCGTCACGGGATCGGGGAAACGGCGCGTCAACAGGGCGGTGTAGGCCGCGCGCGCGGCGGCGGCGGCGCAGGCCCCGGTGGTCCAGCCGCGCCGCAATCCTGTCGTCCCGCCCCGTGCCATGATCCGATCTTAGCAAAACCGCTGCGAATGACCACCGGCGGCCATGCCGCGGGACATTTCGATGGAAAATTTGTATAGGGCAGGCATGATCGATGGTGCGCTGTTGAACCTGCCGGAGTTTCTGCCGGGCAGCGTATGGCTGGTCGGGGCAGGACCGGGCGATCCCGGGCTGCTCACGGCGCTGGCCTTGCACGCCCTCGCGCAGGCCGATAGCGTCGTCTATGACGCGCTGGTCGATCCCCGCATCCTGCGTCTGGCACGGCCGGGCGTGGTGCTCGACTATGCCGGCAAGCGCGGCGGCAAGCCGTCGCCGAGCCAGCCCGACATCTCGGCCCGTCTGATCCGCCTGGCCCGCGCCGGCCGGCGCGTGCTGCGCCTCAAGGGCGGCGATCCTTTCGTCTTTGGCCGCGGCGGCGAGGAGGCCTTGGCCTTGGTCGCCGCCGGCATCCCCTTTCGCATCGTGCCCGGTATCACCGCGGCGATCGGCGGGTTGGCCTATGCCGGCATCCCGGTCACCCACCGCGACGCCAATTCGGCGGTGACGTTTGTCACCGGCCATGCCAGCGGTGGTCTTGTGCCGGACGGTCTCGACTGGCCGGCGATCGCGCGCGGCGCGCCGGTCCTGGTGCTGTACATGGCGCTGAAGCATCTGCCCAACATCGTCGCGCACCTCCTCGCCGGCGGGCGCGCCCCCGACGAGCCGGCGGCGATCGTGAGCCAGGCGACGACCGTCGCGCAGCAGGTGCGGATGGCCCCTCTTGCCGAACTGCCGGCCGTCGCCGTCGGCATCGAGGCGCCGGCGATCATCGTTGTCGGCGAAGTGGTGCGCCTGCGCGAGCAACTCGACTGGCTTGGTGCCGGGGCGGACGGGGCGGAGTAGGAGCGTGCGCGGAAGGGGTCTGATCATCGCCGCGCCCGCCTCCGGCAGCGGCAAGACCCTGGTGACATTCGGCCTGTTGCGGCACCTCGCGCAAAGCGGGATCGCCGCCGCCGCCGCCAAGACCGGACCCGACTACATCGATCCGGGCTTTCATACCCTGGCAAGCGGCGCCCCGTGCCTCAACCTCGATCCCTGGGCGATGCGGCCAGAGACGCTCGCGAGCCATGTCGCGCAGCTCGAACAGACGGCCGAGATCGTGCTGTGCGAGGGCGTCATGGGCCTTTTTGACGGGACGGGAACAGAGGGCGAGACCGGCTCGACCGCGGAACTTGCGCGGCTGACCGGTTGGCCGGTCGTGCTGATTGTCGATGCGCGCGGCCAGGGAGCCTCGGCGGCGGCGCTGTTGCGCGGTTTTGTCGCGCATGACCCGGAAGTTCCCATCGCCGGGGTCGTGTTCAACCGGGTCGCCGGCGCGCGCCACAGCGCGCTGCTGGCTGCGGCGGTCGCGCGCCATCTGCCCGGTCTGTGCGTTCTCGGCGCGGTGCCGATGGAGGCTGGTTTGACGCTGCCGTCGCGGCACTTGGGGTTGGTGCCGGCGGGTGAGATCGCCGCGGCCGAAGTACTGATCGCGCGCGCCGCCGCGATCGCGGGAGCTTCTCTCGATATCGCCCGCCTGCTCTCGTTGGCGCAGCGGTCAAGACACGCTGGCGCTCCGCCGCAGGCAACCATTCCGCCGCTCGGAACGCGGATCGCGGTGGCGCGCGACGCGGCTTTCGGCTTTGCCTATCCCGCCCTCTTTGACGGCTGGCGACGGAGCGGGGTGGAGATCGTCTTTTTCTCGCCGCTCGCCAACGAGCCACCCGATCCGGCCGCCGATGCGGTCTATCTTCCCGGCGGCTATCCTGAACTGTCGGCCGGCCGCCTCGCCGCCGCCGAGACCTGCTTCGCCGGGCTGCGGCGGGCGGCGCAAGCGGGCAAAGCGATCTACGGCGAATGCGGCGGATACATGGCCCTCGGCCGGGCGCTCGTCGATGCCGAGGGCTGCCGGCACGCAATGGCCGGTCTGCTGCCGCTGGAGACGAGCTTTGCCGAGCCGCGGCGGCATCTCGGCTATCGTGCCGTGCGCCTTCTGGCGGGGGGTCCGCTCGGCCCGGCCGGCACCGGCTTTCGCGGTCACGAATTTCATTATGCGAGCATTGTTGCCGAGGGCGGGTTCGCGCCGCTTTTTGCCGCCGCCGATTCGTGCGGCCATGATCTGGGCGCCTGCGGCTTGCGTCAGGGTTTGGTCTGCGGCTCCTTCATCCACCTGATCGACCGCTGCTGAAGGCGCCAGCCTCTTCTCGCCGCGGGCGCAGGCGGAGTAGGATTCGCGCAAAAGTTCACAGCGCGGGAACTGATGAACGCTCACGATACTCCAGCAGATTGGAACACGGAGCTCGGCGCCGCTGTCACGATCCGGGTCAGCCGGCGGGCGCGACGCATCCTCCTGCGGGTAAGGGCCACCGAGCGCGAGGTCGAGCTGGTCCTGCCGCGCGGCGTCTCAAAAAAGCTCGGCCTCGGGTTTCTCGCGGCCAAGCGGGGCTGGCTCGCGGCCCGCCTTGATGCCGTGCCGCGCCCGGTCCCGTTCGTCGAGGGTGCGGTCATCCCGGTGCTCGGCGTGCCGCACCGCATCCGCCGCGGGGACGACCTCAAACGCAATCCCGAGGCGCCACTCGGGGCGCCGCTCGTGACGATCGCCGACGGCGAAATCCGGGTGCGCGGCGATGCGGCCGAGATCGCCCGCCCGGTGCGCGATCATCTCGTGGCCCTGGCGCGCGCCGAGGCCGTCCGCCGGGCGCGCGCCTGTGCGGCCCGGCTCGGCCGGCCGGTGGTGCGGATCGGGGTGCGCGACACGCGCAGCCGCTGGGGAAGCTGCTCGGCCGCGGGCAACCTGTCGTTCTGCTGGCGGCTCGTGCTGGCGCCGGAGAGCGTCTTTGACTACGTCGTCGCGCACGAGGTCGCGCATCTCGCCGAGATGAACCACGGCCCGCATTTCTGGCAACTGGTCGATCGCCTCCACCCTGGCAGGGCAGTGGCGCGCGCCTGGCTCAGGGCGCACCGGGCCGAGCTTTTGTGTTATGGCGGAACGGACGGAGCGGAGTGAAGCCGAGGCCAAGCGGCTGCTGTAGCTCCATACCCTTCGCCTCCGCTTCTCCGGGCAGCGGCTCCCCCGCCGGCGCGCGGTGCGCGATCCATCCGCAAGCTGTCCCGATTGGCACGATTCTTGGAGTGGGATCGGCGCTTTCGCCTCGCGCATCCTGTCCGAGGCCGACACAGGTAGGGGACAGACCCGCCATGAAGAAACGCACCTTGCCGGCTCGGAAGAACGGCGGCCGCCGGGCTTTGTTGGGCCGCGCGCTCCGTTTCGCCGCCCTTCTCGGGGCGGGCGCGAGCCTTATCGCGCTGCCGGCGGCAGCCGACGCGCAGACCGCCCAGACAGTCAGTCCGCCGCCGGCGCCGTCCCCGCCGACGCTTGCCACCGGGATGACGGGGCCGCTCGTTCTCAATCCGACCCCGCTCAAGAGTGCGGTCGGGCCGTTCGGACCGATCTATGCCACCGGCATTGTCAGCAGCCTCGGGTTGGCGCAGACCCACCCCATCCCGGGCAACGGCACCGGCTATGCCGATGTCAGCAACGCCCAGGGGATCGTGCAGAAAGTGGACGGTCTGCTGCAATTTTATGCACAGGTCGGCCTCTATGCGCTGCCCGCGCTCGGCACGCCCTACATCCGCTCAAACGACGCCGTCGGCGACTTTTTTGGGCCGCTGCCGGAGGCTTATCTGAAGCTCGCGCCGACCGCAAAGTTCTCGATTGAGGGCGGCAAGCTGCCGACCCTGTTCGGAGCCGAATACACCTTCACTTTTGAGAACATGAACATTGCGCGCGGCCTCTTATGGAACCAGGAGCCGGCGATCAGTCGCGGCGTGCAGGCCAATTATACGGCGGGGCCGGTGGCCCTGTCGGCCTCGGTCAACGATGGTT
>JBOHMF010000407.1:0-4188 GCA_050730055.1 Allostellaceae bacterium | reverse complement strand
TCTGGATCTACAACAACCGCCATCTGGTCGAGAATCTGTGGGCGCGCCTCAAGGAGTGGCGCGCGGTCGCAACCCGCTATGAAAAGACCGCCCGCTTCTTTCTTGGCGTGCTCTGTCTGGCCGCTGCTGCCGATTGGATCAAGTTCTAACAGACCCTAGAGCCTATCTCACTAGGCAATGATGCGACCGATCCCCATCTCCAGGGGATGAAACAGATCGATCGGAAGCAGCCGCGGCAGCCGGTCCGCGATGACGGCTGGCGGCTGCCGGACGCGTTATGGGCGGAGATGGAACCGCTGCTGCCACCGCAGCCAAAACACCCGCTGGGTTGCCACAACCCGCGGGTACCGGATCGCGCGGCCATGGACGCCATCTTCTTTGTGCTGCGCGCCGGGTGCCAGTGGAGTGCGCTGAACCAGACGAGGTTGTGCTCGTCGTCTTCGGCGCATCGGCGCTTCCAGGAGTGGACGGCGGCCGGCGTGTTCGAGGCGTTCTGGTGTACGGGTCTGCTGGTCTATGATGAATTGGCCGGGATCGATTGGAGCTGGCTGGCGCTCGACGGGGCGATGGGTAAAGCCCCGCTGGGTGGGGAAAAAACCGGCCCCAACCCGACCGATCGCGGCAAGCGCGGGGTGAAGCGCTCGCTCTTGGTGGATGGCCGCGGCCTGCCGCTCTCCGTCGTCGTCGCCGGAGCCAACACAAACGATCACAAGCTGATGCGCCAGACCCTCGAGAGCCTCGCCACTGCGCGGCCGCAGCCCCGCCCTGAGGCACCGCAGAACCTCTGCCTGGACAAAGGGTACGACTACGCCGAGCCACGCGCGCTGGCTCAGGAGTTCGCCTTTACCTTGCATCTGCGGACACGCGGCGAAGAGAGGCGCGAGAAGGTGCGCCATGCTGGTGCCAGGGCGCGACGCTGGGTGGCCGAGCGCACACATTCCTGGCTCAACCGCTTCCGCCGCATTCTGATCCGGTGGGAGAAAAAGCCGGAAAACGACCTTGCCATGCTCCATCTTGCCCTCGGCATTATCATCTGGCGGAACGTAGACCTGCCGAGATAGGCTCTTAGCTGACGGCGTGGCAGCACCCATGGCGGGGTGCCCGCCCCTTTGAGGGCAGACCCGGTGCTGCAAGGTTGTTTGGCGGTCGCCGCCGTGCCCCGTGCCCGCGCTGCTGATGCGCCGGATAGGCGGCCTGCTGCAGCTGGATCTGTTCCAATACGGCCGACAGCCGTTTGTTGTCGACAAGCGCGCCGGGCGGCACCGTCTGGATCTTGTCAAAGATCCGGAAACCGAGCGCTGTTCCGTTGAACTGAACCGCAAAACGTCGGTCCGGATAATTCACCACTTCCACCTTCTTGCGCGCCAAACTGCGAGCCAGTGGCTTCAGCTCCAGGATCAGCATCATCCGGTCGTAATGCAGGGTCAGATTATGGGTGACCGTCCGCTCCTCCCGCCAGGCCAGGATCTCGTCCAGATCATCTGCTGGGGCCAGCGGCCGATGCAGGTCCTTGGCATTCGCCGGGCCACGGCCGAAGTGCGTGTTGCAGGCGGCGATGAACCCAGGCAGCCAAGCGCTCGCCGCGGCCATCGACGAGATCCCCGCCCGCCGCAGTTCCTTGACCATCCGGTCCTGCCACAGCCCCGCGGCGATCATCCAACCGCGCAAGGTCTCACGGGAGACCAAACAGCCCTGAGGCTCGGCCAGCTTCTCGGCCGCCAAGAGCCTGCCCCGGCGAAGGCCGGGGTCGGGCCAAACTCAGCGGTGCGCTCGCGCACAAGCGTCAGGGCCAGAGCCCGAACTTCGGACGGCAGACGGTGATTGCTGGGTTTGCCGCGGCGCTTCGACACCAGGCTTGTGGCACCATTCTGCTTGAGAGCGGGCAGCAGGCGAAAGACCTGGCGCCGGTGCAGTCCGATCAGCTCACACGCGTCGGCAATCCGCAGACGACCCGATTGAACCCGCAACAGAACCTCAAGCCGGCTGAACTCCTGCTGGCTCATCGACACCACCGCCACGGTGCACCTCCCGAGACCCCAGAACCCGGGGGAGTGTCACCGCAACTTTGCACAGGGGTGTCATCTCTATCTATATTGCGCTTACAGGAGTTTGCCACAAAAGAGGGTTATTGTCATCGGCGGGTGTGGGCACGCAAGGGCGGAACGGCTGCCGCACCCCTCTGCATCTCCAGCATCTTCGCGCGGCGGGCCGTCCCAGACCGCGAAGGGCTGGACTTTCGTCAAGCCCCGGCATAGCTTTGCGCCGCACTGGCGCCCGACAGCTCCCGTGCGAGGTGGGATGCAATCGACCGCGCGCGTGAAAGATTCGGGTCGTTCCGAGCGGGACAACAGATTGATCCGTCTCCGATGACGGATCGTGCCCCCGAGCAGGACCCGGCCCGACCGGCTGCGAACGGAAAACCGGTCGGTTCCGTCACCGGCAAATCCGCTGCCCCTGCGCATTTTTTACACGTCTTGCCGAGCTTTGGCATTGGCGGTGTGCCGCTGCGCACGGCGCGCATCATCAACCATCTGGGCAGAGGGTATCGCCATACCCTCGTCGCGCTCGACGATAACTTTGCCGCCGGCCGGACCTTGGCTGATCATCTCGATGTGACCTTGTTGCCCAGCCGCCGCCCGGCAAGAAATGTCCTGCGCGCGGTATGGGAGAGTGCCGTCGCATTGCGGCGGCATCGTCCCGATCTGCTGCTGACCTATAACTGGGGGGCGATCGAGTGGGCAATGGCCGCGCGATTGGGGCAAGCGGCCCGCCACCTTCACTTCGAGGCCGGATTTGGCACGGAGGAGGCGGACCGGCAGATCCGGCGGCGCGTGCTGTTTCGGCGCTGGGCGCTGGCGCGCTGCGCTGGCGTGGTTGTCCCCTCGCACACGCTCGCGGATCTCGCCCGCCGTGTATGGCGCCTGCCGGACGAGCGCGTGATCCATCTGCCGGACGGCATTGCGATCGAACGGTTTGCCGCGCCCGGTGATGATGGCGTGGCCCGCAGACCGGGCGAGTTGATCATCGGAACGGTGGCGCCGTTGCGCCCCGAAAAGAATATCGGGCGACTGCTCCGGGTCTTCGCTTCGCTGGCCCCGGCGGCGCCGACGCGCCTTGTCATCGCCGGCGACGGCAGCGAGCGGGGACGGCTCGAAACCCTGGCCGGAGACCTCGGGATTGCGGATCGGGTCATCTTTACCGGTCAGGTGCAGCCGGAAACCGTCCTGGGCGCATTCGACATCTTCGCCCTGTCCTCCGATACCGAGCAGATGCCAAACGCCCTGCTGGAGGCGATGGCCGCCGGCCGCGCGGTGGCGGCGGTCGATGTCGGGGATGTCAGGCGCATGGTGTGCGAGGAAAATCGGGAGTTCATCATCCCTCGTGACGATGGCCCGGCTTTTGCCGCGGCTCTCGCCCGGCTGCTGGCAGACCCGGCGCGGCGGGACCTGCTGGGCCGCAGAAACCGCGCGCGGGTGATCGCCGAGTTTTCCGACAGGCGGATGCTGGCTGCTTATCAGGAGCTGATAGATAAGGCCTTGATATGAAAGCCACAATAGATGCAATTTCTTCCTGTTCTAAAATCCTTTCAGGTTATTACTCCGAACCCCAAACAGGTGCCATTGCTGTTCCCTGACGCTGGGGCTCCCCTACGCCGCATTGCGTCGCTGCGTCACGTAATTGGCGTTCGGATTAGTAACCCCTATCGGGCGCGCGCGTGCGGGATCTGAACGGTTCCGATAAGGCGGGAGATGGGGCATGCGCTTTGGCTTTGAGACTATTGGCAATGCGACGTTGGTATTTCACGAAAACGACCGCCCCGTCTTGGCCACCGATCCATGGATCGTGGGGACCTGTTATTTTGGCAGTTGGGGCCTGGATCGCCCACTCGATGAGCGCGAATTGGCAACTGTCCTCTCGGCCGAATACATCTGGATCTCACACGGCCATCCCGACCATCTCCACTTTGAATCCCTACAATTGCTTTCAAAGGACAAGAAGATTCTGATCCCTGATCACTACCATTCGGAAATTTACGACAGCTTGCGGTGCCAGGGATTTACAGTGAAAATCCTACAGTATCGGCAGTGGCAGCAATTGTCGCCAGGAATTCGTTGCCTGTGCCTTGACAATGAGAATCAGGACGGGATTCTGATCGTGGAAGTCGGCGACTCCCTGGTTGTCAATCTC
>JBOHMF010000406.1:0-4194 GCA_050730055.1 Allostellaceae bacterium | reverse complement strand
GAACCGTTCCCCTCTTGACGTAATCCGTCCCGTGACAGCGTTTGCAGATAATCTCGGTCATGGCTCCCCCTTTCCGCAGAAAACCATGCTCTTCTGCACCACATTCCTCAAATGTATCTTAAGTTAGGACTCTCATTCTCAAATCTGTGTTTTATCACATATTACAATAACCAAAGGCCAAGGTGCTTGCGAATTAGCTAAAGAGGGTAATGGCTGGTACATTAATGCTACAGAAGGCATGAAATGTCGCACAACATGTTTCAATTTAAGGTTGCAATGATCTTTTGAAAATAGCGTAGTAGTAGGGCCGAAAAGCGCAGCGCATTCCGCCGATTTCCGTCACGGCCGTTCTCCGGCTTTGACCGGTTCGGCACCGCCGCCGAGCCAACCTGCCGGATACAGACCCCTCGCCACGCAGCGATGGAAGCTGGAGAACGGCCAATCCGCCGGCTCGCCCCGCAAACCAGGCTCGACGCTGGAAAAACACAGAAAGAGCGGAACCGCTTGGGGCAGTTTGCGACGCCGAGCTTGCTGGCAACGGACGTGCTCGCCTATGCGCGCGCGCTGCTGCTGGAGACTGCGCCAGTGCGTTTCCTGGACCCGGCGATCGGCACAGGCTCTTTCTATTTGGCGCTGGCGCGCGCGTTGGCAGGAAATCCCGCACTCGCCCGCCATATCCGGGAATTCCTCGATGCGATCTCGCCGGAAATCCTGCTTGGTGAAGGACGTGTCTATGGCGGCGGGCTCCACAAATTGGAGCCAAATGAACCGGCCAATGTGCCGGCGGATGCCCTGGGGGCAATGTTGTCGGACCGCCCGGCGTCACAGGTCGAGATGTTCAAGAAAGACACGGCGCTGTTCGAATAGCGGCAGATGGAACGATGCCGCGTGGCGCAAAAGCAGGCCGATCCCGAGACCGCTTTAGCAGAATCCTAACCCCGGCGGAGTTAGCAAGCGGGGGCACGGATCATGGTCTCTCATGAGTGTCGTTCTGCGTCATCCGGTCAGCGGTCAGACCAAAATCCTGCGGGAAGGCTGGAGCTGGAGCTGTTGTCTCGGTGTCGGCCTGTTGGGCCGGCCGCTGTTTTCGCGCGGACTGGCGATCTGGGGGGCGGTCATGGTGACCGTCAACGCCGTGGCGCTGGTTCTCCTCTTTGAGTCGACGCGAAGCGCCTCCGACCTGGCGAATCTGATCTGGTTTGCCACGCTCGGCCTGAACCTCTTTCTCGGCCTCAAGGCCAACGACATGGCGATCCGCCGCTATCTGAGCCTCGGCTGGGAATTTGCCGATCGGGTTCCGGCGCGGTGGCGGGCGGAAGCGATGACAGGCGGCGCCGACACCTTCGACCGCCCGCGCTGACCCGGCGCTTGCCGCAGAAGCCGCTTTGCGGCAGGCTGAGGCGATGTCCGAGAGCGTCGATCCTGCACCCGCAGATCCCTGCGCAGAGGCCGAGCGTGTTCTCGCCGAGCGGCGCGCGGCGCTGGGCGAGGATCATCTTGAGACACTCGCGGCGATGCTCGCGCTGGCCGATTGCCGCTGGGTCGAGGGGCGACTGATCGCCGCCCGCCGGCTGGAGGAGGCGGTGGTGGCCGGGCGCCGGCGGCAGCTCGGCGATGGGCACTTCGACACGCTGAAGGCGATCGGCAAGCTGGCGGTGACGCGCGCCGCCCAGGGCGATCTCGCCGCGGCCGGGCGGTTGCAGGAAGAGGTCGTCGCCGGGATGCGCCGGCTTTTTGGCGAGGAGCACCGCGAAACCCTGCGCGCGATCAACAATCTGACCGGGACGCTCGCGGCTGCCGGGGAATTTGACGAGGCGCGCCGCTTGCTCGAAGCGGTGATCGCCGCGCTCACCCGACTCTTTGGCGAGGACGATCCCGATACGTTGCTGGCGATGGGCAATCTCGCGGCGCTCTTATGGCAAGGGGACGAGCGCGAAGAGGCCCACGCACTGCAGCTTCACCTGGTCGAAGCGTGCCGCCGCGCCTTTGGCGATGAGGCCGAAAAGACGCGCGCCGCAGTTGAGACATTGGCAATGATGGAGCGCTTCGCGTTCTAGTCCCGTCCGGGTGAACGCAGGGGCGTGTTCAGGAGCCGCGCCTGCCATTACAATCGCGCCATGCGCGTCCTCTACCATCAATGGCTCTCTCCGTTTGCCCGCAAGGTGCGCGTTCTGCTCACGGAGAAGGGCCTCGATTTCACGCTGAAGACGGAACGGGTGTGGGAACGGCGGCCGGAATTTCTCGCCCTCAACCCGGCCGGCGAGGTTCCCGTGCTGATCGAACCCGACAGCGTCGTGCTCGCCGGCAGCGCGGCCATTGTCGAATATCTCGATGAGGTCTATCGCGACCGGGTTCTGATCGGCGCCACGCCGCGCGAGCGCGCCGAGGTGCGTCGCCTGATCGCCTGGTTTGATCTCAAGATGAACCGTGAAGTGACCGAGAATCTCCTCGGTGAAAAGATGATGAAACGCCTGCGCGGTGAGGGGCAGCCGAACTCGCGGGCGATTCGCGCCGGTCATGCCAACCTGCCGCATCATCTCGATTACATCGGCTATCTGATCGAGCGGCGGCGCTGGCTGGCCGGCGACAGCTTCTCGGTCGCCGACATCACCGCGGCAGCCCATCTCTCCTGCCTCGATTATCTCGGCGACGTGCCGTGGGAAGCCCACGAACCGGCCAAGGAGTGGTACGCTCGGATCAAGTCGCGGCCGAGCTTCCGCCCTCTCCTCAGCGACCTCCTGCCCGGCATCCCGCCGCCAAAATACTACGCCGATCTCGATTTCTGAGGATCGAACGCCATGCGCCGGATCGCGGCGAGTGCCCTTTGCGCCTGCGCGCTGGCGCTGGCGTGCATCGGCGCGGCGCGCGCCCAGGAAAACGCGGTCGAGGAACATGCCCGCGCGCGGGCCGTGCTGGCCGCGCTGCCACGCGATTCGGCACAGGTGCTGTTCGGGCTGCAGACGCGGCCGGCGCCCGGCCCGGCCGAGGCGATCGGCAGCTATGCGGACGGATGTCTCAAGGGCGCGGTTGCGCTGCCCGCCACCGGCCCGAACTGGCAGGTCATGCGTCCCTCGCGCAATCGCGCCTGGGGCCATCCCGCCTTGATCCGCCTGATCGAGCGTCTCGCCGGCGAAGTGCCGCAGACGGCGGGGTGGCCCGGGCTTCTGATCGGCGACATCGCGCAGCCGCGCGGCGGTCCGATGCTGACCGACCACGCCTCGCACCAGATCGGTCTCGAGGTCGATATCTGGCTGACACCGATGCCGGAGCAGCGCCTCACCCCTTATGAGCGCGATACGATGCGGGCGCAGGTTGTCGTCGCCGACCGCGCGCACGTCAACCCCGCGGTGTGGAACCCGAGCGATCGTCTTCTGCTCGAAACAGCCGCGCGCGAACCGGAAGTGACGCGGATCTTTGTCAACCCGGCGGTCAAGCGCGCGCTTTGCCGCGAGGCAGAGGGCGACCGTTCGTGGCTGCGCAAGATCCGCCCGTGGTGGGGACACAAAACGCATTTCCACATGCGCATCGCCTGTCCGGCCGGCGACCGGCTGTGCCGTGATCAGCCGCCCCCGCCGCCGGGCGACGGCTGCGGCCGGCAACTCGCCTGGTGGCTGCGCCAGCCATCGCTGCGGCCGGGGCCGCCGCGCCCGATCCGGATCTCGGCCCTGCCGCGGGCCTGCGCCGCACTGGTCAGCCGCCGTTGACGTTCGCTGCGTCAGCCTTTTTCTGCTTTTTCTGCGCGATCGCCGCGACCGCGGTAACGACATCGCGCGGATAGGTCTTGCGCGCCGGGGAGACAATCGCGCCCGCCGCCGCCATCAGAAAGGCTCCGATTGTCAGAAGAATGATCCCCAGCCCAATGCTGGTGACCCAGACGCCGCCAGCGAGAAACGGCACGGCCAGGAACAGCGCGATCGCCGGCACGACGACGCGGGCGCTGAGCACGCCTCGCGCCAGCAGCCGCTCCGCCACGCGCCCGCCGACGACGGTGCCGATCAGCCCGCCGATGCCGGCCACCAGCACGAACGCGCTGGCGCCGCTGCTGGTGAGACCATAATGCTTTGTGATATAAGTCATCGCGAAGGCACGCACCCCGGAGAAGAAATAATAAGCCAGCGCCGAGGCCGCAATCACCAGCACATAGGTCGGCAGCTTCAGCAGATAGCGCATTATCCACCAGATGCTGCACTGGGT
>JBOHMF010000405.1:0-4233 GCA_050730055.1 Allostellaceae bacterium | reverse complement strand
GCGCGCGATAGCGCTCGGGGTCGTCATCCTCGCGCACGCCATAGAGCACGTTGACGCCGACCGCCGGCTCCATAAAACCGAGATCGGCCGAGGGCCAGCAGGCGACCTCGTCGGAATTGCGCCCGCCACCCATGTTCAGATAGGCCTGCCCGTAGCTCTTGCGCAGGATGATCGCGATCTTGGGCATCGTGACCAGCGCGAGCGCGTTCATCCAGTTGATGATGCGGCCGGGCGCGCCATGCCGCTCGCCTTCGAGACCGATGAGAAACCCCGGCTGATCGACCAGAATGACGATCGGGAGGTTGAACGAATCGCACAGCACCAGAAAACTCGTGATCTTGCGGCAGGCATCGACATCGATCGCACCGCCCTTGAAGAGCGGGTTGTTGGCGATGATCCCGATGCTGTTGCCGGCGAGGCGCGCCAAACCTGTGACCGCCGAGCGACCAAAGCGCGGCTTCAACTCATAGAGGCTGTCGGGATCGACAATCGCGCGCACGATCCGGCGCACGTCATAGACCTCCTTGCGCGACTCGGGCAGGAGATCAAGGATTTGGGCGCAGGCGGCGTCCGCCGCAGGCGGCACCGGCGCCTGCGGCGGCATCTCGTTGTGATGGCTCGGCAGATAGGACAGAAAGCGCCTGATTGCGGCGAGCGCTTCGGCATCGGTGTCAGTCACGACATCGACGAGGCCGGTGACTTCGGCGTGCAGGCGCCAGCCGCCGAGTTCTTCGGGGTCGATCGGCTGGTTGATCGCCAGCGCGGTGACGCGCGGACTGGCGACCGCCATTGTCGCGCCTGTGCGCATGACGACAAAATCGGACATGCAGGCATACCAGGTCGAGGAGCCGTAGCAGGGGCCGAGCAGGGCCGAGACCCACGGCGTCTGGCGCAGCCGCTGGTATTCGCTCGGGTCCTGCCCGAGCGTCGCCCGGCCCGCCGCACCCATGCGGTCGGGCATGCGCGCCCCGCTCGACTCGCCGAGGAGGACGAGCGGCAGACCGCGCGCATTGGCGACCTCCTTGACGTGGCGGATCTTCTTCATGTTGATCGCGCTCGACGAGGCGCCGAGCACGGTGAAATCGTTGGCCACGATCGCGACCGCACGCCCGTCGATGCGGCCAAAGCCGGCGATCTTGCCGTCGGCCGGCGTCCGCTCGCGCGCTTCCGGCCGGATCGCGGCCGCGAACATCCCCGACTCGGTAAAGCTTTCGGGATCGAGCAGCAGAGCGAGCCGCTCGCGCGCGTTCAGATGGCCTTCCGTGCGGCGTCGCGCGATCTTGTCGGGTCCGCCCATCGCCAGCACCTTTTGCCGCCGGCGCTCGTATTCGGCGAGCATCTCCTCAAAGGCCATCGCCCCGCTCTCCTCTTCCGGTCGGCAGGTTTGTACAGGAAATCCGCGCGGGCGTGCCCCGCGATCTGTTCCGCAGAGACAGCACGAAGTGACGGAGCCGCGCGATGACGGAACCCCTGGTGATCTCGATCCCGCATCGGCTCGGCCGCGCCGAAGCGAGGCGTCGGCTTGACAGCAGCATCGACCGCCTGCGCCCGGAACTGGCGCGCTATGTCAGCGCGCTCGATCTGAACTGGGAAGCCGACCGCCTCAATTTCCAGGCGCGCGCCCTGGCGCAGACGATCACCGGCCGGCTCGACGTGCTCGACGACAAGGTCCGCCTCGAAATCGATCTGCCCTGGCTGTTGCGCCTTCTCGGCCGCACGATCACCCGCCAGGTCCGCGGGCGCGGCCGCGAACTCCTCGAAAAGCCGCCGGAGCGCTGAGCGGACCGGGGAAGTGAGAACAGTGAGCCGAGCTTCTATTTTGCTATTTTAGCAATAAAAATATCTTTCTCCGCGAATTGTGACCCTATCTTCCGCATGTTGCAGTTGACAAATCCAGATCATTCTGATATGGATTTGCGATCATCGCACGAAGCGGTGTTGCAGAAGTCGCTCTTTTGAGCGCTGCCGGGCGGCGGGCGCGCCCTGCTCGCCCGTGCTGTCCCCCTTCCATTCCCTCTCTGCCGGCCCCTCTCCCGCGCCGCCGATATCCGCCGCTCCCGCAGCGGGAACGTCGCGCGGTCCCGCTCCCTGCCCCCTTCCGTCCCCTATGGAGAACGCGCGATGCTGGACACCCTCGCTGCGGCGATGCCGATCCAGTTGGCGATCGAAGAGTATATGACCGCGCTCGCGGATGCCGGGATCACTCTGCGCGTGCGGCGCAATTTCAAGGCCTATGCCGCCGTCCGGCGCGATCATGGCGATCATCACCTGAACCAGGTGTTCGACCCGCAATACGCACGCTTCGGCGACCGCGATTTCTGGTTGCTGGCGCAGAACCGCCGCGGCGAGGCGATCGCGACGCACTGCGTGCGGCGCTTTATCGCCGACGATTTTTACGACCTGATCCGCTCCCAGGCGCTGTGGTTTGGTGCGCGCCCGCACCTCACCGACCCGCGCTTTATCGTCACCTGCACGATCCCACCTTTTGGCGGCGAGGTCGCCCATGGCGGCGGGTTATGGGTGCGGCCGGATTATCGCGGCTCCGCCAGGCTGGCGTTCATCCTTCCCCGACTGGCCCGCGCCATCGCCCTGCGCACCGCTCCGTTTGATCACGACAGCGGCATGATCCGCAATGACCCCTGCGACGTGCCGCGGCTCAGCGAGCGCAAGGCCGCCTTTATGGGACTGCGCACATACGGGTTCGCCCGCGTGCACAGGTTTGTCGCCGGATGGTTTCCGCCGGAGGGCCGCGAGGCCATCATGCATCTGTGCCACGCGACAAGAGAGGAAGCCCTGGCTTCCCTGGTTGCGCCGCCCTCCGGCATTGCCCGGCTAAGGCGGCCCCAGCTCGGGCAGAGAGCGCTCGTTGATCAGCACGAGCAACTGATCGACATTTCGGCCATCCGCTGCCAGGGGCAGCAGCAACCGGGCATATGAGAATATCAAACCGTTTTCGACGTGATGGATCAACTGATAAGTCGGCACCCCGGTGGTGACGACTTCCCAGTAGTCCTCGAGGGCGTCCTCGCGCATCAGCCCGGTCGGCATCTGGGCGAGGGTATGGTTGGCGTGGCCGTCGCCATAGGAATTGACGGTTCCCCACAGACGAAAGCGGTAGCCCGCCGGGTCGGCATCCCGCGTATCCACGATATGCGCTCGGCCGCGCGCAATGTTCAGCGCTTCGAGCGTGTCGAGCGACGAGGGTGCCGGCAGGCGCCAGCCGGGGCGCGCATTGCGCCACAACTCCAGCAACTGGCCAAACCAGGCGTCCTGCGAGGCAATGGCATCAAGCGGCAGACACAACCGTTTTGAGAAATCATCGGCCTGTCGCCGGATCGCCAGCCCGTCGGGCCGCCAGAAGGAGACGACCCGTCCTCCGCCTGTCGATCTCCGGCGCGCAGGCTTGCCCGCGCCGCGGGCGGCGGGCGGCTGCCGGGGCGGTGCGCGGGGATCGATCTGCGCCTCGCAGCGGTCGTCAAACGCAGCCTCCAGGCGTTTCAGCCCCTCGCTCAGATCATGAAAAATCTCGTACCGATCGGGCGTGCCGGCCTTGCCCGGGCAGGCCAGGATCAGGCGCTTTGGGGCGCGCCCGGCGATCTCATAAAAGGCGGCGATGGCTGCCAGACGGCGCACCGTGGTCGGCTCAAACCGGACGAGCAGCGCGCCGCGCACCGGCGCAACCTGGATGTAGCCGAGATTGCGCACGGCATGGGCGATCGCATCGAGATCGCCGGTCGGACAGCCCAGCTTCTGCACCAGGTACATGGGGTCGGCCGGCAGCGGCATGCCCGTGTCATCGATGATAACACCCGCCGTTTCCGAGCCTACGGCTGTCATTCTTACCGCTCCCAGCCAATCGAGGTGCAGCAACCGGCGCGGCACCCATCTTCGTCATCCCGACCCACTCTCTGTCATGGCTTCCCGAAACCAGCGTCGCGGGCTGGCAGCAGCCTCCCGGCTCCGACCGGACGGGGGATCGGGGCTGCTGACCGGCCGCTGCACAATGTGACGCTCACGCGCGACAGGAACCGGGTCGGCACCTGTGCCGCGCCCGTTCCGCGCGTGATCGCCTGCTCCACCGCTATATTATATTTAGCCCACAGCGGCGGGACGCGCACGTCCAAATACTTGCAAATTGAACAATTTCCCACGCCGACTCAACCGGCCGGAAGGGCCACGCGCAGGGTGCCGGCGGCGGCGCTGGCCACCGCCTTCAGCGAGGCGGTGATAATG
>JBOHMF010000404.1:0-4280 GCA_050730055.1 Allostellaceae bacterium | reverse complement strand
TGGTCGAGGAGTGGCGGCCGCGATGAAAAGGGATGTGGCGCTGGTGATGGGCGGCTGGTCGCCCGAGCGCGAGGTCTCTCTGTCGAGCGGGCGGGAGTGCGCCAAGGCGCTGCGCGACCGCGGCTACGCGGTGCGCGTCATCGATGCCGGCCGCGATCTTCCGGCCCTGCTGCGCGCGCTCGAACCGCGCCCTGATGCGATCTTCAATGCTTTGCACGGGGTCGGCGGCGAGGACGGGACGATCCAGGGCGTCTTTGAGATGCTCCAGATCCCCTATACCCATTCCGGGGTGCGCGCCTCGGCTCTGGCGATGCACAAGCCGAGCGCCAAGGAGCTCTTTGCCCGCGCCGGTCTGCCGGTGGCCGAGGGGTTGGTCGCGCGGCGCGAGGACTTGCGCCGACGCGACCCGCTGCCCGCCCCCTTTGTCGTCAAGCCGACCAACCAGGGTTCGACGGTCGGTGTGCGCATCGTCCGCGCCGGCGACAATTCCTGGCGCGAGGAGCTGGAAAGCTGGCGTTTTGGCGAGGACATCCTGGTCGAACGCTACATCCCCGGCCGCGAATTGACTGTCACCGTGATGGGGGATCGGGCGCTCGGCGTGTGCGAGATCATCCCGCGCAGCAGCAGTTTTTACGATTATGAGGCGAAATATGCGCCGGGCGGGTCCGACCATCTTGTCCCGGCGCCGCTGCCGCCAAAAGATTACGAATTCGCCCTCGATGTCGCGCTCAAGGCGCACCAGGTTCTCGGTTGCCGCGGAGTCAGCCGCGCCGATTTCCGCTACGACGACGATGCGCCGCCCGGCGCGCGGCTCTATTTGCTTGAAATCAACACTCAGCCCGGCATGACGCCGACCTCGCTCGTCCCCGACATCGCCCGCCATGCCGGGATCGCCTTTGACGAACTGGTCGCCTGGATGGTGGAGAGCGCGGCATGCGACGGCTGAAACGGGCGCCGCGCCGGCGCGGATTGATCGGCCGGTTCTGCCGGATCGGCCTCTTTATCGTGACCGTCGCAGTGATCTCCGCCGGCGTCCATGCCGCACTCCGGCTCGGCCACCCGCTCGCTTGGGGTCGGGGGGTGCACGCCGCGCGCCCGGGGAGGGTGGCCGGGACGATCGCCGCCTCCGTCGCGGATCGGCTGCTTGCGCTGAGCGCGCATCTCGGCTTTGTGGTCAGCGACATCGCGGTCGAAGGCCGACGTACGACCGCGCCGGCCACAATCCTGAAAGCGCTCGACGCCCGGCGCGGCACACCGATCCTGGCGGTCGATCCGCGCCGCGCCGCGGCCCGGCTCGCGGGTTTGCCGTGGGTGCGCGCGGCCACGGTCGAGCGCCGCCTGCCCGGCACGATCCTGGTCCGCCTCGTCGAGCGCCGGCCGCTCGCGCTCTGGCAGCACGACAACCGGATCGAGCTGATCGATCGCCATGGCGGCGTCATCCCGGTCGGTGATCTTGGCCGCTTTGCGCAACTGCCGCTGGTGGTCGGCCCGGATGCGGCCGTTCATGCCAGCGCACTGTTGCAGATGCTGGCTCAGGAGCCCGCTCTGGCCGTCCATGTCAACGCCGCGATCCGGATCGGCGACCGGCGCTGGAACCTGCGCCTTGACGACGGGATCGAGGTTCTGCTCCCCGCCGACGATCCCGCTGCCGCCTGGGCCGAACTGGCCCGCCTTGAACAGAAGAGCGCGATCCTGAAACGAGATGTCACGGCGATCGACATGCGGCTGCCGGACCGGCTGGTTTTGCGTGTCGCCGCGCCGCCGCCTTCCGACAATACAAAAAAGAAGGGACGCCTCTCGGCGCGAAACACATGACGATGAGTCCAACCCCGCGCGGGCAAGGCTCGCACGGGAACCGAGAGGACATGCGTGCCGGCCCGACCCGCGAGAGACGCAGCGAGGCGGGAAAACCCCGCCGTGCGATGCTGCGACCGCGCGGCGGCCTGATCGCGGCGCTCGACATCGGCACCACCAAGACCTGCTGTCTGATCGCCCGCGTCGAGGCCGACGAGCCGCAGGTCATCGGCATCGGCCATCAGGTTTCCCGCGGGTTGCGCGGTGGCGCGATCGTCGATCTCGAAGCCGCCGGCACGGCGCTGCGCACCGCCGTGCGCGATGCGGAGGAGATGGCCGGCGAGGAGATCAAGGAGGTCGTGGCCAATCTGTCGGGCGGCTTTTCGGCCTCGCGCGTGGTCAAGGCCGAGATCGACATTGCCGGCCACGAGGTCGGCGACACCGATCTGCGCCACGTTCTCGAACAGGGCTACCGGCTGCGCGAACCCGGCGACCGGCAGGTCGTCCATTCCGTCCCGATCGGCTTCTCGATCGATGAGGGCCGCGGCATCCGCGATCCGCGCGGCATGTTTGGCGAGCGGCTCGGTGTGGATATGCACCTCGTCAGCGCCGCCGCCGGGGCCGTGCGCAACCAGACCTCGGCGATCGGGCGCGCGCACCTCGAACTCGACGCTCTCGTCGTCAGCCCCTATGCGGCCGGTCTCGGCGTCCTGGTCGAGGACGAACTCGCGCTCGGCGTGAGCGTCATCGACATGGGTGGGGGCACAACGACGATCGGGGTCTTTTTTGACGGCAATCTGATCTTTGCCGGCTCGGTGCCGGTCGGCGGCAGCCATGTGACCAACGATATTGCGCGCGGGTTGTCAACACCGCTGGCCCATGCCGAGCGCCTCAAGACACTCCACGGCAGCGCGATCGCCTCGCTCGCCGACGAGCGCGAGAGCCTCGCCGTGCCGCAGGTCGGCGAGGATGAGGCCCACGCCACCCAGGTGCCAAAATCGCTTCTCGTCGGCATCATCGCGCCGCGTCTTGAAGAGACTTTTGAGCTGGTGCGCAACCGGCTGGAGGCGAGCGGGTTTGACAAGCTCGCGGGCCGGCGCATCGTGCTGACGGGCGGAGCCTGTCAGTTGCAGGGGGCGCGCGATCTGGCCGCTCTGGTGCTTGACAAGCAGGTGCGGGTCGGGCGGCCGCTGGGGGTCAAGGGGCTCTCCGAGGCGAGCGCCGGCCCGGCTTTTGCGACCGGCGTCGGACTCCTGCATTTTGCCTTGTCGGAGCACGCCGAGGTGGCGCGTTCCCGGCCCGGGTCGGACGATCTGCCGGGCGGTCTGCTGGGTCGTGTCGGGCATTGGCTCAGGGAAAATTTTTGAGGCGCTTTCGTCTTTAACGCTGGCCCGGCCAGCCGCGTTATGCGAAAGCAAGGGCATGTGAAGCGCGTCCCTGGCGGGGGAGCCCGAGGCGGGCATGATCGGGGCGGCGCAGTCGTGGAGGGGGACAGGATGATCAATCTCAGCATCCCGAAAGACGATCAGGAGATGAGGCCGCGCATCACCGTCGTCGGGGTTGGCGGGGCCGGGGGCAATGCGGTCAACAACATGATCCGCTCCAACCTGATCGGGTGCGAATTTGTCGTCTGCAACACCGACGCGCAGGCGTTGCAGCAATCGGCGGCGCCGCACAAGATCCAGTTGGGCGTCGGCGTCACCCGCGGTCTTGGCGCCGGCTCGCGGCCGGATGTCGGCCGCGCCGCGGCGGAGGAAGCGCTCGACGAGATCCTGGCGGCGATGCAGGGGTCCAACATGGTGTTTATCACCGCCGGCATGGGCGGCGGCACCGGCACCGGCGGCGCCCCGGTCATCGCCCGCGTCGCCCGCGAATCGGGCATCCTGACCGTCGGGGTGGTGACCAAGCCGTTCCAGTTCGAAGGCAGCCACCGCATGCGTCTGGCCGAGGACGGGATCGAGGAATTGCAGAAATTTGTCGATACCTTGATCATCATCCCGAACCAGAACCTGTTCCGCATCGCCAACGAGCGCACAACCTTTGCCGAAGCCTTCAAGATGGCGGACGACGTGCTGCATTCCGGGGTGCGCGGCGTCACCGATCTGATGGTCATGCCCGGCCTCATCAATCTTGACTTTGCCGACATCCGCACGGTGATGAGTGAGATGGGCAAGGCGATGATGGGCACCGGCGAGGCCGAGGGCGAGCGCCGCGCCGTCGATGCGGCTGAGGCGGCGATCTCCAACCCGCTCTTGGAAGACGTGTCGATGAAGGGCGCGCGCGGCGTCCTCATCAACATCACCGGCGGCGGCGACATGACCTTGTTTGAGGTCGATGAGGCGGCCAACCGCATCCGCGAGGAGGTCGATTCCGAGGCCAACATCATCTTTGGCTCGACGTTTGATGAATCGCTGAGCGGCCGGATGCGCATTTCGGTGGTGGCCACCGGCATCGACGCCGAGATCGCCAGGGAAGCCCGGCCGGCC
>JBOHMF010000403.1:0-4294 GCA_050730055.1 Allostellaceae bacterium | reverse complement strand
GATCGTCACCGTGCGGTCGGTCAGCGGCGTCACCGTGACCGCCGGCGGCAGGGTTGCGGCGAGATGCGGCAACAGCGCCTGAATCGTGTCCACGGTGGCGATGACATTGGCGCCGGGCTGGCGCTGGATGTTGAGAAGCACCGCCGGGGTCAGATCCCGCCACGCGGCGAGGCGGGTGTTTTCCGGGGCGAGCACGGCGCTCGCCACGTCGCCGAGGCGCACCGGCGCGCCGTTCTTGTAGGCGATCACTAGTTTGTCGTACTGGGCGGCGCTGGTGATCTGGTCGTTGGCGTTGATCGTATAGGACTGCGCCGGACCGTCAAAATTGCCCTTTGGGGTGTTGACGTTGGCATTGGCGATCGTGGTGCGCAGATCGTCGATGTTGAGACCGTAAGCGGCAAGCTGGCGCGTGTTGGCGAGGATGCGCACCGCCGGGCGGTTGCCGCCGCTGATGCTGACCAGCCCCACCCCCGGCAGTTGCGAGATCTTCTGCGCAAGGCGGGTATCGGCGAGATCCTCGACGGTGGTCAGCGGCAGGGTCTTTGAGGTCAGCGCCAGGGTCAGGATCGGGGCGTCGGCCGGGTTGACCTTGGCATAGATCGGTGGCGCCGGCAGATCGCTCGGCAACAGGTTGCTGGAGGCGTTGATCGCCGCCTGCACCTCCTGCTCGGCGACATCGAGAGAGAGCGACAGGCTGAACTGCAAGGTGATCAGCGAGGCGCCGGCCGAACTGATCGACGACATGCGGTCGAGCCCCGGCATCTGGCCAAGCTGCACTTCGAGGGGCGCGGTGACCGAGAAGGTCATCACATCGGGGCTGGCGCCGGGGTAGAAGGTCTCGACCTCGATGGTCGGATAATCGACTTCGGGCAGCGCCGAGAGCGGCAGAAAGCGATAGGCGAACACCCCGACAAGGAGGATCGCGGCCATCAATAGCGCGGTCCCGACCGGCCGCAGGATGAAGAGGCGCGAGGGGTTCATGGGCCGCTGTGGTGTCCGGCCCCCACCTTGAGCCTCCCCGGCGCGGCGGGGAGGGAACGGGAGGGGGCGATCCCGCTCCGCGGGGACCTGCCCGAGCCGGCGAGAACGACCTTGGCGCCGTCGTGCAGGCGGTCGGTGCCGTCGGTCACGATCGTGTCGCCGGGCTTGAGACCGGACAGCACGGCGACCGTCTGCGCTGTGTCGGGGCCGAGCTTGACGGTCTGGATCGCCACCGTGCGATTGGGCTTCAGAACATAGACAAAGGTGCCGGGTTCGCCGCGCTGGATCGCCGTCACCGGGACGATTGGAACCCTTTGCAAGGTATCGACGAGCATCTGCACATTGACAAACTGGTTCGGGAACAGCATGCCCTCGGCGTTGCTGAACACCGCCCGCAGCTTGACCGTGCCGGTGGTCGGATCGATCTGATTGTCGATGGTTTCCAGCGTTCCCTGGGCGAGGCGGGTGGTGTTGCTGCGGTCATAGGCGGCGACCGGCAGCACCGCGCCCGCGTGCAGCCGCCGCAGGACCTCCGGCAGATCGTCCTCGGGCAGGGTGAAGATGACCGAGATCGGCGTCAACTGGGTGATGACGACAATGCCGTTCGCATCGTTTGGCGTCACGTAATTGCCAGGATCGACCTGGCGCAGCCCGACCCGTCCGCTGATCGGCGCGACGATATGGGCATAGGTGAGATTGAGCTTTTGCGTGTCGATCTGGGCCCGGTCGGCGTTGACCGTCGCCTTGTCCTGGGCGACCAGCGCGGCCTGCGTGTCGCGGGTCTGGACGGCGATCGAGTTCTGCGCGACCAGCGTGTTGTAGCGCCGCAGGTTGACCTCGGCGTCCTTGAGCGCCGCCTCGTCCTTACCCAGCTGCGCCTCGGCCTGTTCGAGCGCCACCTGGTAGGGGCGCGGGTCGATCTGGGCGAGAAAATCCCCGGCCTTGACCATCTGGCCCTCGCGAAAGCCGACGCGGATCAACTGGCCGCTGATCTGCGTCTTGACCGTCACCGTGGCGAGCGGCGTCACCGTGCCGAGACCGCTCAGGGTGACCGGCATGTCGCCTGCTTTGACGGTTGCGACGCCGACCGGGACCGGCGGGACAAAACGGGCGCGGGTCGGCTGGCGGGTGAGCCGCGGCACGATCAGGACCGCAAGCCCGGCGATCACGACGAGGACCAGCAGCCACCACAAGAAGCGCAGCGGCGAACGCCGCCGCACCGGCCGCTCGACCGCCGGGTGCGCCGAGGGCTCAGAGCGCGCAAACGCGGCGGTCTCCCCGCGCGCGTCCGGTTCGCGCCTGTCGGGCCGCTCGGGAGGAGCGCGGATTTCGCCCTGCTCTTCGTCCATCCCCCTCCTCCGCCCCGCCGACTGCACCAGACCCGGAGCTTGCCATTATAAGCCGATCGCCTGGGGCATATCCCAGGCGACGCGGCGGCACGCGGCCTCTTCCGCCGCGCCGCCGGATCGGCTCATATGCCGCCCAAGGCAAAGCGGGAGCGAGGACGGCGATGGCAACAAACCAGGATCTGAGGAGCGGCGGCGAACTCGTTGTCGCGGCGCTGCGCGCGCAGCGCGTCAAGATGGTCTTTGCGGTTGCCGGCGAGAGCTATCTCGAAGTCCTCGACGCGCTCTATGATGCACCCGAGATCCGCCTTGTCACCTGCCGCCAGGAAGGCGGCGCGGCCTTTATGGCCGAAGCCTACGGCAAGTTGACGCACACCCCCGGAATCGTGCTGGTGACGCGCGGCCCGGGCGCCTGCAACGCGGCGATCGGCGTTCATACCGCGTTTCAAGATTCGACCCCGATGGTCGTTCTGGTCGGCCAGGTCGCGCGCTCGCAGATCGACCGCGAAGCCTTTCAGGAGGTCGATTTCCGCAAGATGTACGCCCCACTCGCCAAATGGGTGGCGCAGATCGACCGCACCGAGCGCGTCCCCGAGCTGATGGGTCAGGCGTTCCAGGTCGCCCAGTCCGGGCGGCCCGGCCCGGTCGTCCTGGCGCTGCCCGAAGACATGCTGCGCGAGCGCGCCTCAGGCGAGACTGCCGGCCCGGCGCACCCGGTGCGCGCCCATCCCGGCGCCGCCGATCTCCTCGAACTGCGCCGGCTCTTCAACGCCGCCGAGCGGCCGATGCTGCTCGTCGGCGGCGGCGGGTGGACCGACGCCGCCTGCCGTGACATCGCCCGCTTTGCCGAGGCCAATGCGCTGCCCGCCTGCTGCTCGTTCCGCCGCCAGGACATTCTCGACAACCGTTCTTCTTCCTTTGTCGGTGATCTCGGCACCGGTGCCGCGCCGGCGTTGACCGCGCGCTTCCAGGCCGCCGATCTGGTCCTGGTGGCGGGAGCGCGCCTCGGCGAGATCACCACGCAATCCTACTCGCTCCTCGGCATTCCCGAGCCGGGCAAGGTTCTGATCCACGCCCATCCCTCGGCTGAAGAACCGGGTCGCGTGTTCCGTCCGACGCTTCCGATCCAATCGGGGATGCCGGAACTGGCCGCCGCGCTTGCGGCACTGGAGCCGATCCGGCCGGCGCGCTGGACTTCCTGGCAGCAGGAAGCGCGCGCCGAATACGAGGCCGGTCTCGCCCCGCCGCCGTTCTCGGGACCGCTCGATCTCGGCCGGATCATGGCGTTTTTGCGCGAACGCCTGCCCGATGAGGCGATCGTCACCTCGGACGCCGGCAATTTCAGCGGCTGGCCAAACCGCTTTCTGCAATACCGCCGGCCCGGGCGCCAACTCGGCCCGACGAGCGGAGCGATGGGCTACGGTGTCCCGGCCGCGGTTGCCGCCAAGCTCCTTCACCCCGAACGGATCGTTGTCGGATTTGTCGGCGACGGCGGGTTTCTGATGACCGGCCAGGAACTGGCGACCGCCCGGCAGGAGGGGCCGGGGCCGATCATTCTGCTCTTCAACAACGGCATGTACGGGACCATCCGGATGCACCAGGAGCGCCGTTTTCCGGGTCGGGTCATCGGCACCGCTCTCACCAACCCGGATTTTGCCGCGCTCGCCCGCGCCTATGGCGCCTATGGCGCGGCGGTCGCGCGCACCGAGGATTTTGCCCCGGCCTTTGAGGAGGCCGCGGCGCACAAGGGACCGGCGGTCATCGAATTGAGAATGGACCCGGAGACAATCACGACACGCACCACTCTCAGCGCGATCCGTCAGGCGGCCTCGGCAAGGACTCTCTCCCCGCAGGGCTAACGTGAGCAGGCAATCTTTACTCGTCATGCCCGGACTTGTTCCGGGCATCCACGTCTTTCCACCTCTTCAATATTCGAGGGCGTGGCACGGCATGGATGCCCACGGGAC
>JBOHMF010000402.1:0-4315 GCA_050730055.1 Allostellaceae bacterium | reverse complement strand
CGGTCTATGGCGGCAAGCCATCCTGCGAGCACCATTTCGCCGCCTTAAAGCGGCTGCTCGATCGCCGCGAACCCGATTACGCCCAGTAGGCGGCCGCCGGCTCCGCAACGGACTTCGCGCTCAGTGCGCGATCGCCTCCAGTTCGAGATTGTTGGTGCGCGGACCCATCGAGGCGACGGAGATGACCACCACCGCCATCGAGGCGGCGACAAACAGAAACACGCCGGGCACGCCATAGTGGCGCAGAAAGAACGCCACCATGAACCCGGTCAACATGCCGCTCAAACGGCTCCAGGAATAGACAAACCCGATGGCACGGGCGCGGATCCGCGTCGGATACAGTTCCGACTGGTAGTTGTGCAGGGAATAGGCGAGCCAGGCCGTGGCCATCGCCAGGAGCGCCCCGACGATGATCAGCGCCGATGGCGCGCTCTGCACGGAGAACAGAATGCCGAGGATCGAGATGATCACGCATGACAGGCAGGCCTGCCATTTGCGTTCGAGCCGGTCGGCGAACAGCATGATCAGAAATGGGGAGCAGAGCGCGGCGATCTTGATGATAAAGCCGTATTCAAGGCTCTGGGTGACGTGGATGCCCTTGGCGATCAAGAGGGTCGGGATCCAGGCAAAAAACCCGTAGAACCCGACCGTCTGAAAGAAGTTGAACAGCATCAGCATGATCGTGCGCGAACGGTATTGCGCGTTGAAGATCTCGGCGATGCTGCCGCGATGCGTTTCCTGGGGCTGCGGCGGACCCGGCGGCGGCAGCGGCCGTCCCAACTCGGCCGTGACCCGCGCCTCGATCCCGGCCATCACCCGCTCGGCCTCCTCGGTCCTCCCCTGCTGGGCGAGCCAGCGCGGGCTTTCCGGCAGACCAAGCCGGATCCACCAGACGAGGATTGCGCAGAGCGCGCCGATCCACACCACCCAGCGCCATCCCGCTATGCCAAGCGGGTCGATCGGCACCAGTTGCCAGGCCAGGAAATAGCAGACCGGGCCGGCCACCGAGCTGACCCCGAGAAGAAAGGCAAACGCCTTGCCGCGCGAGGATTTTGGCACCAGCTCGGAGAGATAGGAATCGATCGTGACCAGTTCGACGCCAAGCCCGACCGCGCTGATAAAGCGCCACAGGTTGACCCCGTCGGCGCTGTGCTGAAAGGCCATGACGACGCTGGCGATGCCGTACCACAACAGCGAGAAGGCAAAGATGCTGCGCCGGCCAAAGCGGTCGGCGACATGGGAGAAGGCGATCGTGCCGACAAACAATCCGGCAAACAGCGCGGCGATAAAGCTCGCCAGCCCGGTCATGCCAAAAAAGCTCACCGTTGTCGCGGTAAAGATGTGGGCGCGAAACAGCCCCGGCGCCAAGGTGGCGATCAACTCCAGCGCAAAGACGTCAAAAAAGCCGCCGAGAGAGATCAGAAGGGCCATGACCCAGACGGTGCGCGTCATTGGCAGCCGGTCGAGGCGGGCAGTGAGAATTTCCGCCGGAGTGCCGGTCAAAGGTTCGCTGACTATCGACATGCCTAGGGTTTCCTGTGAGTGGTTTGTTGTATCATTGAAGTTTATTGGAAACCGGAAACCGGTCCCTATTGTGGCAGTGTGTATCCCGGATTCGATCCAAGGGCGGGGCGCAAAAACAACATGCCTGTATCCCGGCCGGTGGCCGAGTCCTGCGTAGGGGGCGCTCTTCAAGGGGCGGGCGGGAGGCTCGGGGCCAGGGCGACAAGGGTCAGCAGCACGACAAAGCCGGCGATCGCCACGCTCGCATGGACGCCGACAAGAGCGCCGGCCGGGCGGCGCCGGCGCCCCGACAGAAAGAGCGCCAGGCCAAAGGCAAAAGCGAGCGCCAAGAGCCCGGCCCCGATCACGCCAAAGCCGGAAAGCCCCAGGCCCGTCTGCGGGAGCCCCTGGCGCAGCGCCGCAATCAGCACAATGAGGCTCACCCCGCCGAGGAGGCCGTGTGCAAAGGCGATGAGCCGGTGCGGTGGCATTGCCCGCGGCCCGCGCAGATAGGCGATCGCGAGACCGCCGCCGATCGCCACCGCCGCGCACAGCACCCAGAAGGCGAGGTCGAGCATCCCCTCAGAACGCGCGGTTTCTGAGGTCGTTGTTGGTGCGGCGGTCGCCGCCGAGCCAGCGCGCCAGTTCCGCGTGAGCGTCGGCGCGGCGCACCGCATCGATCTCGGCGGCGTCCGGCGGATCGGCGGTAAACTCGACGATCAGCCCGTCGGGCGCGGCGATATAGATCGATTTGCAATAGCCGTGATTGGTCTCGCGATAGGGTTCGCCGGCCGCCGCGAGGCGCGCTTTCAGCGCCTCATAGGTGTCCGTCTCGGCCTTGAAGGCGACGTGATCGTAGCGACCCACTTTAGCCGGGCGCTCGGCTTGGCTGAGCGCATACATCTCCGGGTCGGCAAACTGGAAAAAGGCGAGCGCGCTGCCGTCCGCCATGCCAAAAAACGTGTGGCAGAACTCGATCTCCCGACCGAGTTCGCTGCTGAACGATTTTTCGCACCAGGTCGCGACCAGCGGGATGCCGAGCAGATCCTCAAAAAACCGGCGGTTCGCCTCGTGGTCGCGAACCACGGTGGCGTGGTGATGCAGGCGCAGCGGCAGCTGCGGCAGCGGCTTTGTCTCGCTTGCGCTCGGTGCTTTTGTGTCCTGGGCTGCGGCGATGGCCATGAGCGTTCTCCTCCTCAAGGGCTGTCAGAATACCACAAGAACCTCCCGAGGCGACGCTGGCGCCGATCGTGCGTGCCGGCTTGACAGGGCGCGCCGCCGGTTCATGCTGACCCGATACGGGTCTTTGGGAGGGATCGGCCATGATCAGTGCGGATTTGCGCGGCAAGACCGCGCTCGTCACCGGGGCTGCCTCGGGCATCGGGTTGGCGACGGCGGAAATCTTTCTGCGCTGCGGCGCCGCGGTCGCGCTCAACCATCTCCCGGACGATGCGCGCGGCCCCGCCGCGGTCGAGCGGTTGAACGCGGCAGGCGGACGGATCATCGCCGCGCCGGGCGACGTGTCGCGCCCGGGCGAGGCCGAGCGCATGGTGGGTGCGGCAGTCGCCGCGCTCGGGCGGCTCGATTTTCTTGTCAACAATGCCGGGACCCCGGCGACCCCGGTGCCGATCCCGTTTGCCGACCTCGACGCGCTGAATGAGGATTTCTGGGCGACGATCCTCACGACCAATCTGATCGGACCCTTCCGCTGCGTCCACGCTGCGGTGCCGGCGCTGAAGGCGGCCCGTGGTGCGATCTGCAATACCGCCTCGATCGCCGGGGTCATGGGGTCGGGCAGCAGCATCCCCTATGCCGCGAGCAAGGCCGGGCTGATCAACCTGACGCGAAGCCTGGCGCGCACGCTCGCGCCCGAGATCCGCGTCAACGCCGTGGCGCCCGGGCTTGTCGATAGCCCATGGAACAAGGATTGGCCGGCCGAGCGCAAGACCGTCTCGATTGAGCGCACGCCCTTGAAACGCGCCTGCTGTCCCGAGGACATCGCCGAAACGATCTTTTTTCTGTGCGCGGGCGGGGCGATGATCACCGGGCAGACGGTCATCGTCGATGGCGGGCTGACACTGTAACTCATCAACACGGCGCCATGGGAGAAACGCGATGAGCGAGCGGCAAGCCCAATCCGGGACGCTGAACGGCGCCGAGTGGCTGGCGCGGGCGCTGCACGGGGCGGGGACGACGCATGTTTTCTTTGTCGAATCGGTGCTGCGCCGCACCCTGATCGAATGCGGCGCGCTCGGCGTGACCCGCGTTCTCGCCCATTCGGAAAAGGCGGCGGCCTATATGGCCGACGGCTATGCCCGCGTCGCCGGCCGCCCCGGCGTGTGCATGGCCCAGTCGGTCGGCGCCGCCAATCTCGCCGCCGGGTTGCAGGACGCCTTTCTCGGCCGCAGCCCGGTCGTTGCGCTGACCGGGCACAAGCCGGAGCCGTTTCAGAACCGCAACAGCTATCAGGAGATCGCGCACGCCCCGCTCTACGCCGCGGTGACAAAGTTTTCGAGCCCGGTCGAGCGCGCCTCGGAACTGCCGCGCCTCTTGCGTTTTGCCTGGGCCGCCGCATTGTCGGGTACGCCGCGCCCGACCCATCTCGATTTTGCCGGGTTGCAGGGCGAAGTCATCGAGCAGCAAACGATCGCCGAACCGCCGGTCATCAACGCCGAGGCGCGCGCCCTGCTGCCGCACCGCCCGGCCGCCGATCCGCGCGATATCGAGCGCGCCGCGGCGGCGCTGGCTGAGGCGAGCCGGGTCGCGATCGTCGCCGGCGAGGGCGCGCTCGCTTCCGGCGCCGGGCCGGAAG
>JBOHMF010000401.1:0-4318 GCA_050730055.1 Allostellaceae bacterium | reverse complement strand
CGCCGCAGAGCGGCGCGGGGGCCCCCGGGGGCGGCGGGATCGATCCGTGGCTGCTCGCCGGTCTCCTCTACCTCGCCTCCGGTCTGGGTCTCGCCCTCCTGCGGCTTGCCCGGTGGACGATCGGGTCGGCGCCCAAAGAGGCGCCGCTGACCCCGGTCGATCTGCCGTGGCTGGCGCTGGTGGTGCTGTTTGGCGGCATTCTCGGACCGCTCCTCTTGATGCTCGGGCTGACGACAACGCCGGCGACGACGGCCTCGCTGCTGCTCAATCTCGAAGCCCTGGCGACAATGGCGATCGCATGGCTCGCTTACCGCGAGAATGTCGATCGCCGGCTTTTGTTCGGCGCGGCGGCGATCCTCGCCGGCGCCCTCGTCCTGGCTTGGCAGGGCGGCCCGCGGCAGGGCGGCTGGGGCGCCTTGGCGATCGCCGGGGCATGCCTCGCGTGGGGCATCGACAACAACCTGACGCGCAGGCTCTCCGCCGCCGATACGGTCGCCATCGCGCAGTGGAAGGGTCTCGCCGCCGGCAGCGTCAATCTCGCTTTGGCCCTCTTCGCCGGCGCCGCCTGGCCCGGTCTCGGGGGGTTTGCCGGCGCCGCGGTGGTCGGTTTTCTCGGCTACGGAGTGAGCCTCGTCCTCTTTGTCCTGGCCTTGCGCCATCTCGGCGCGGCGCGCACCAGCGCCTATTTCTCGACCGCGCCGTTTCTCGGGGCAGCGCTCTCGGTGCCGCTCTTTGGCGAGCCGGTGACGGCGCAGCTTGTTCTCGCCGGTCTGTTGATGGCGGCGGGGGTCGCGATCCATCTCGCCGAGGGGCACGCGCACGAGCATGTGCACGAGGCGATGGGACACGCGCACCGTCACATTCACGACATCCATCACCGTCACGCGCACGCCCCCGGCGATCCTCCAGGCGAGCCTCATACGCACCGGCACCGCCATCTGCCGCTGGTGCACACGCACGCGCATTATCCCGATCTGCACCATCGCCATCGCCATGCACACGGGAGCGCCGGATGATCCTGGTTTTCGGCTCGATCAACGTCGATGTCATCGTCCCGGTCCCGCACCTGCCGACTGCCGGCGAGACCGTACTCGGCGATGACTTTTCCCTCCTGCCCGGCGGCAAGGGCGCCAATCAGGCGGTGGCCGCGCGCCGCGCCGGGGCGGAGGTCGTCATGGCCGGTGCGGTCGGGAGCGATGTCTTTGCCGGCGTCGCGCTCCAGGGGCTGCGCGAGAACGGGATCGATACGGGCCTTGTGCGTGCCGTCAAACAGCCGACCGGCATTGCCCTGATCATGGTTGGCGAAGGCGGAGAAAACCTGATCGCCGTCGCCTCGGGCGCCAACCGCGCGGTGCGCGCCGCCGAGGTCCCGGATGACCGGCTTGGGCTGCAAACCCTCATCCTCGTCCAGGGCGAGGTCCCGTTCATCGAGACATTGGCGCTGGTGCGACGGGCGCGGGCGCGCGGCAGCCGTTGCGTGCTGAACCTGGCTCCGGCCTTTGCGCTCGCCCCGGCCTTGCTGCCCGAATTTGATCTCCTGATCGCCAATAAAGGCGAGGCGGCCCGGCTCGGGCTGCCGCCAGCCGAGGCGGCGCGGCGGCTGCGCCTCGGGCTGGTCATCACCCGCGGCGCCGCCGGGGCGGAGGCTTATCTCGCCGACGGCTCCTCTCTCGCGGTGCCGGCCTTGCCCATCAACGCGGTCGATACAACCGGGGCCGGTGATACTTTTGCCGGCGTTCTCGCGGCCGGCCTCGATGCCGGTCTGCCGCTTGCGCTCGCCATTCGCCGTGCCAGCGCCGCCGCCGGTCTTTCCTGCCTCGCCCACGGCGCGCAGGCGGCGATGCCAGGCCGAGAGGCGATCGAGAAGGCGACGGCGCGGCTTCCGCCCGACCCGCGAGGTGCCGGATAACGACTTGACCGTAGGTGGAATGCCTCGTTCTACAACCCGAGCCTCTCTCTATCTTGTGTCTGAGCTCGGCAAGAAATGGCACGGCGTGGCAGGTATTTCCTGCGAACAGGTGCACCGGGTTTTACCGGCCATCCGACGCTCCCGCCGCGTTTCTGCTTCACAGGGCGCCCGGATATTTCATGAGTGCTTAAGAAAATTTTCCGTGATGCGCAATTATGCGACAAATTCCCAATTGCCGCGTGACCGCTGAAACACAAGATATTGATTCCGTCATAGGGGCGGCTTGTGCTAATAATCAGACGGAGGATTTTGCCCCATGAGAAGCCGCAGCGAACAACGCCAGCTTAAAGCCCTGCGCGATTACGCCGCGGGTTTGCTCGGCACCCGTCGCGCGATACAGCAGGCCGGGGTTGAGGACTACGCGGAACTGGTGATTGCGCTGGCCAAGCACGACCTCGATTTGCCGAAGCCCGCCGATACGCCGGAGCGCCGGGCCAATCTGGAGCGCGCGCGCTCCATCCTGCAACCGCTCTTGCGCGATGCCGGTTGATGTTAAGCTCATCGTCACCGATGCGCCCCCGCTGATCACCCTCGCGGCAGCCAAGAGCCTCGACTACCTCCTTTACCCGGCCCTGCCTGTCATCATCCCCGACGCAGTTTTCTTCGAGGCGACAAACGCGGCGGGCAAGCTCGGCGCACAGGAAATTCTCGACTGGTATCGCGACCATGCGGGCGCTGTGCGGGTGGAGCCAACCGAAGCCTTTGCCGCCGCGCAAGTGCTGGCGCGGGCCGGGCGGCGGCAACGCGATCTCGGCGAGCGCGCGGCGCTGGAAGTCATTCGCACCTATCCGCTCGCGCAGAACGAGCGGGCCTTGCTGCTCAGCGATGACCGCGATATCGGGCGCGTCATTGTGATCGACCCCGACCGGCTGATCCTGCTCACGACATGGGATTATCTGCGCCAGCTTGAGGAAGCGCAGCGCATCCAGTCGGCGGACGCCGTGATCGAAGCGGTACGCGCGGCGGGCCGCAACCCGCCAACACGGGACATGTGGAGCCGCCACGACCCGGAAGTCCGCGATGCCGTGCGCCGGGTGATCAAAACCGCGCACCGCGACCGCGGCCCGAAGCGGTGAATAGCGGCGCTGATCCCTACGACCTCACATCGCTCCGCCCAGCCATTCTGCGGGCCGTAGGAGGCAGGGAACGGGGTTTCGGCTCCCCCAAACGGCAAGCGGGCTTCTCCCACTCAGCGGCCCGTGCCGGGGATTTTTCCGGCGCATCGATTTTCGAGAATGGCGCTTATGCGACTTTGACAGCGGGGTGATCGAGCGGCATAGACACAACATCTAGGAAGGCGTAAATTCAGCCTCGATGGGGGATAGTCGCACATGGACGCCTCTATGGCGGTTCCGCCGCCGCTTGGAGACTTTGACTTTAACCTGCTAGCTTCGCAGGACTTCAAAGAGGATTCTGTTCGGGAGGAGATCACCTTCCCACTGTTGAACGCTCTCGGATATGCAGCTTCCGGCGACAATCGCATCATTCGCAGCAAGGGGTTGGAACATCCGTTCCTGACCGTCGGCTCACAGAAGAGGCCGATCACCCTTATCCCCGACTATCTATTGACGGTCAGCGGCAATTTCACGTTCGTACTGGACGCAAAAGCCCCCGGCGAGGAAATCAAGACCGGGCACAACGTCGAACAGGTCTATAGCTACGCCATACACCCTGAGATTCGCGTCGAGCTTTTCGCCCTCTGCAATGGCCGCGAGTTCATCCTCTTCGATATCCACCAAAAAGAACCCGTCCTCTATTGCCATTTGAGCGAACTGAAGCACTACTGGTGCGACTTTCTAAAATATCTCACTCCCGTCAAAGCTGTCACTCAGCTTCCGAAACGCCTGCGCAACATCGGGGTGGCAGCCAAAGAGGAATTCAATTACCTGTCCATCACTCCGCCAACCGAGATCACGGATTTCCATAAACAAACGGCAAAACGTCATTTTGGGGTTCACGGTTATTTCACTAAGCAGGTCTGGAGTGTTGTCCAACATTATATAATGAATTTCACCAGACCTGGTGATACCGTACTCGATCCCTTCGGCGGCAGCGGCGTGACATTAGTAGAGGCGCTGATGTTAGGCCGAGAAGCCATTCACATTGACCTTAATCCCTTATCAGAATTCATCGTAAAAAACCTCATCGCGCCGATCAATCTCGCAGAACTTGGGACTGCATTTCGTCACGTAGTAGAGCAGTTTCGAAAAAACACACCGACTACTAGGGCCTGTTATGGCTTGAGCCAATCGGCAGCGGCGGCCAGACAGAGCACGCCAAGAAAGGAGCAGGCGGTCTTTTCATAGCGCGTTGCCACCGCACGCCATTCCTTGAGGCGCGCCCACAGGT